>JBGCFK010000056.1:0-21530 GCA_045106875.1 Paracoccaceae bacterium
TGATTGACAACCCGGGGTGCCGAGGACTATACGCTTCGCACCGCAGCGCACTCGTCCTTCCCTTGCGCGCATCAGAGTCCCAAGACATCTGTCATGCTGACTTACATCGCTGGATGAGCGGATGACCGAACAGGAGCTTACCGATTTGAAGGCGAAATCACCCGCTGACCTGCTTGCTTTGGCTGAAGAGCAGGAGATTGAAGCCGCTGCGTCCATGCGCAAGCAGGACCAGATGTTTGCTATCCTCAAAGAGCTTGCCGAGGACGATGTCGAAATTATCGGCGAAGGCGTGCTGGAGGTTCTGCAGGATGGTTTCGGGTTTCTCCGCTCGCCGGATGTGAACTATCTGCCAGGGCCTGATGACATTTATGTCTCACCCAGCCAGATCCGCCGCTTTGCTCTGCGCACCGGCGATACCATCGAAGGCCCGATCCGCGCGCCGAAAGATGGCGAGCGCTACTTTGCGTTGCTGAAGGTCAACACGATCAATTTCGAGGATCCCGAGAAGGCGCGTTACAAGGTGCACTTTGACAGCCTCACGCCGCTTTATCCGGACGAGCGTTTGAAGATGGAGATCGAAGATCCGACCATCAAGGATAAATCCGCCCGTGTGATCGACCTTGTTGCGCCCATCGGTAAAGGCCAACGTTGCCTGATCGTGGCACCGCCGCGCACAGGTAAGACGGTGATCCTTCAGAATATCGCCAAGTCAATCGAAGTGAATCACCCGGAATGCTATCTGATCGTTCTGCTGATCGACGAGCGGCCCGAGGAAGTCACTGACATGCAGCGCTCCGTGAAGGGCGAGGTTGTATCCTCGACCTTTGACGAACCGGCAACACGGCACGTGGCAGTGTCTGAGATGGTCATCGAAAAGGCCAAACGTCTGACTGAACATGGACGAGATGTTGTTATTCTTCTCGATTCAATCACAAGACTTGGTAGAGCATTCAACACAGTGGTGCCATCGTCGGGCAAGGTTCTGACTGGCGGTGTCGATGCGAACGCTTTGCAACGACCAAAACGTTTCTTCGGTGCTGCACGGAATATCGAGGAAGGCGGAAGCCTGACGATCATTTCAACCGCTCTGATAGATACCGGCTCGCGGATGGACGAAGTTATCTTCGAAGAATTCAAAGGTACGGGTAACTCGGAGATTGTGCTGGACCGCAAGGTTGCGGACAAGCGCGTGTTCCCGGCGATGGATATCCTCAAATCCGGTACGCGTAAGGAAGAGCTGCTGGTCGACAAGGTGGACCTTACGAAGATGTTCGTGCTGCGGCGAATTCTCAATCCAATGGGTACAACCGACGGGATCGAGTTCCTGCTTGGCAAGCTGAAGCAGACCAAGACAAACAGCGAGTTCTTCGACTCCATGAACGCCTAAGTCTTGGCCGGGGAACCGGTCCGAATGACCCATACAGATACCATCTATGCACCCGCAACGGGTATGACTGGCGCAGCGATTGCTGTTCTACGCATATCCGGGCCAAAGGCAGGGTACGTTCTCGAGGCGATAACGGGCAAACCATTGCCTGCTCCAAGATTTGCGGCATTGCGCCAGCTTCTTGATGCCGATCGAGCGATGCTGGACGAAGCCCTTGTCCTCTGGTTCCCGGAAGGCGCAAGTTACACCGGTGAACCTATGGTCGAGATTCAGTGTCATGGCGGACGCGCGGTGTTGCAGGCTGTGATGAAGCGGATTGCCGATTTTGATGGGGTCAGGCTGGCTGATCCAGGCGAATTCACAAAGCGAGCCGTACTTGCTGGCAGAATGGACCTCGTTGAAGCCGAGGGCTTGGGAGATCTGGTCGCAGCAGAAACGGATGCGCAACGCAGACAGGCTCAAAGACAGATGTCTGGTGAGGTTTCGGCGCAACTGGAGAGTTGGAGGTCCGATCTTATCCGAGCCCGAGCGTTGATCGAGGCTACGATTGACTGGGCCGACGAAGAGGTTCCAGAGGATGTGAGCCCGGAAGTTGGCGCGTTGCTTTCGGGCGTTGTTGCTGGCCTGCAGTCAGCACTTGGAACCACACGCAAGGGCCGGGAACTAAGGGACGGGTTTGAAGTGGCGCTGATTGGCCCTCCGAATGTTGGCAAATCATCCTTGTTGAACGTACTTGCTGGACGTGACGCTGCAATTGTGTCTGCAACGCCGGGAACAACTCGTGATGTGATAGAGTTGCGATATGATCTGGATGGATTGCCGGTTGTGTTTCTGGACACAGCCGGTTTGCGAGAAACCGCGGATGGCATAGAGGCCGAAGGTATACGGCGCACAGAAACGCGAGCACGAAGCGCAGCTTTGCGGTTGCACCTGGTGTCAGCAGATATCAACGCGTGCGCAGGTACAGAGTTTTGGCAGGAGGGCGATGTATCTGTCTGCACAAAGGTAGATCTTGCTGAGATTCACGCAGATTTATCGGTGTCTGCCGAAACGGGACAGGGGATTTCAACGCTGTTGTCAGAGATTGGAAGCAGGCTGAAGGGACGGATCAGCGAAGCTGCGTTGTTGGTATCCGAGCGTCAGGAAATAGCCGCTGGCGATTGTCTCGACGCTTGCAACCGGGCAGTGAGCTTTGTGGCAGCTACACCGGTCGAGATGGTTGCTGAAGAACTGCGTAGTGCAATCCACGCGTTGGACAGGTTGACCGGACAGCGCGATGTGGAGGATATACTTGGTGTGGTCTTTGGGGAATTTTGCCTTGGGAAGTAGTCTCCTGTTACAGGAATGTTTCACGTGAAACAATCCAGCAACTGTAAGGTTGTCGTGGTCGGAGGAGGCCACGCCGGTGTCGAGGCTGCGTTGGCCGTTGCGCGGATGGGCGTGTCTGCAGCGCTGGTCACACTCCAGGCAAACCGCATTGGTGAGATGTCCTGCAATCCGGCAATGGGTGGGCTGGGCAAGGGCCATCTTGTTGCCGAGGTAGACGCTTTCGATGGACTGATCGGGCGCGCGGCTGATGCCGCTGGCATCCAGTTTCGGCTGCTGAACCGACGCAAGGGACCAGCGGTGCGCGGCCCGCGTGCACAATGTGACCGCGATGTTTTTCGTGGATTCGTACAAAGGGAAGTAGCTGCGACACCTCTTTTGAACGTGGTCGAGGGTGAGGTTGTTGATCTTGATGTGCAGGCAGGCCGGATTGCAGGTGTGATTCTGGCGGATGGGCAGCGTCTGGCAGCTCAGGCCTGTGTTCTGACCACTGGAACATTTCTCAGAGGCAAGCTTTTCATCGGAGACCGCGTAATCGAAGGGGGCCGGTTTGGAGAAAAGCCGGCGACGAGGTTGGCTGACCGCATAGCTGATCTTGGTCTGCCTCTTGGACGCCTGAAAACAGGAACGCCGCCTCGATTGAGGACGCAGACGATCGATTACTCAAGCCTGGAGCCCCAGCCGGGGGATCCTCAACCGTCAATGTTGTCGTCGATGAATACCTCACCGGTGATCCGCCAGGTGCCCTGCCATATCACGCATACGAACGCCAAGACGCATGAAATAGTGCGGGCGAATATTCACCGGTCTGCGATGTACGCCGGGCAGATTGAAGGAGTTGGTCCGCGCTATTGCCCGTCGCTTGAAGACAAGGTTGCGCGGTTTGCGGATAAGGATTCACATCAGGTGTTTCTGGAGCCCGAGGGTCTTGCATCCGATCTGGTCTACCCGAACGGGCTATCAACTTCGCTCCCGGAGGAGGTTCAGCATGACTACATCCATAGTATTGCGGGACTGGAAAACGCTGAAATCGTCCAACCGGGTTACGCTGTAGAATACGACTATGTGGATCCTCGTGCGCTTGGCCCAACATTGGAATTGCGCGCATTGCCCGGCCTCTATCTGGCTGGTCAGATCAACGGTACGACGGGTTATGAGGAGGCGGCTGCGCAGGGCTTGATGGCAGGATTGAACGCTGTGCGCGCCATCCGCGAGGAAAACGCGGTGACCGTTTCGCGCGCTGATGGTTACATAGGTGTGCTGCTGGATGATCTGACGACGCATGGTGTGTCAGAGCCCTACCGGATGTTCACATCACGGGCAGAGTTTCGGCTGAGGTTGCGCGTGGACAATGCAGACCGTCGTTTGACGCCAATTGCAATGGATTTGGGCTGTGTTTCGGCCGCGCGCGCGTCGCGTTTTGAACAGCGCATTGCTGATTTTGAGAAAGCTGAAACGATCCTGTCAGAGACGATGCTGACGCCCAGGGCAGCGGAGGCTCACGGGATTACCATTACCCAGGATGGTCGCGCGCGTAGTCTGCTTGATCTGCTTGGAACCCAGAAATTGACGCCTTCTGAGGCGGGAGAAATTAACCCTGCGTTAAATGTCGTTTCTGAAACGGTGATCGAACAACTGGGACACGACGCGCACTACGCTCCCTATTACGAGCGTCAAATGCGAGACATTGCGGCGATGGAGAAGGATGCGCATATCGCCCTGCCTGCTGACTTTGACTACAATGGGCTTCCGGGCCTGTCTGCGGAACTGGCGGCGAAACTGACGCGAGTACGCCCAGCAAATCTTCGGCAAGCGGGGCAGATCGAGGGAATGACGCCAGCGGCACTCACGCTACTGCTTGTCCATGCCCGGCGTTCCGATCGCAAGACGGCATGACCGAACAACATGTTTCACGTGAAACACTACAGCAGCTCGAGGTTTTTCAGAATCTGCTGAAAACCTGGAACGCCCGGATCAATCTCGTGTCTCCCGGAGATCTCGAGAACCTCCAGACCCGGCACATCGCCGATAGTATGCAGGTCTACGAGCATGCGCCCAAGCAGGCCAAGACCTGGCTGGATCTGGGGTCTGGAGCTGGGTTTCCGGGACTGATCTGTGCGATTCAGGATCAAACTGAGGGGCGTGGGCTAAAATTCACATTGGTAGAATCAGATGGCCGCAAGGCAGCCTTTCTCCGCGAGGCAGCGCGCGTCCTGGGGATCAGAGCTGACGTTGTCTCAAAGCGAATCGAGCAGGTGCCACACCGCCCTTTCGACATCATAACGGCACGCGCGCTAGCGCCGCTGCCCCAGTTGCTTTCATATGCGGTGCCCTTTGCACATTCTGACACGGTATTTCTCTTTCCCAAGGGATCCCAGGTGGAATCCGAATTGACTCACGCCGCTGGGGATTGGCATGTATCACCGGAACGGATCGCTAGTCGTACAGACGCAAGCGGCACCCTACTCAAGCTGACCAAGGTTACCGCCAGATTATGAGCGCCAATTCCGCCCGAATCCTTGCCGTCGCCAATCAAAAGGGTGGTGTGGGGAAGACCACGACCGCGATCAACCTTGGGACAGCACTTGCCCAGACGGGCCAGCGTTGTCTGTTGGTGGATCTTGATCCGCAGGGGAACGCCTCGACGGGACTGGATAAGCCGGCAGATACGCGTGAACAAACGACATATGATGCCCTGTCCGGCGATACGGATATGAACACAGTCATTGTGAGAACCGCAATCGAAGGGCTCGACCTCGCGCCTGCTTCGGTCGACTTGTCAGGCATTGATGTCGAGTTGGTGGAAGACCAGCAACGTGCCCGTCGCCTGGCGGGTCTGTTGACGGGGCCAGAGGGACTTGCATCCCGCTATGACATCATCCTGATGGACTGCCCGCCTTCTCTGAACCTGTTGACGGTAAATGCGATGGTGGCGGCCCATGGTGTGATTGTCCCACTGCAATGCGAGTTTTTCGCTCTTGAGGGCCTTTCGCAGCTGATTTCGACTGTTCGTCAGATTCAGAAGACTCTCAATCCAGGCCTGCGCATCGATGGAATTGCCCTGACGATGTATGACAAGCGGAACCGACTGTCCGCCCAAGTGGCCGATGATGTGCGCGAAAACCTTGGAGATGTGGTCTACAAGACTGTCATTCCGCGGAATGTTCGTCTGTCAGAGGCGCCCAGCCACGCCTTGCCGGCGCTGATCTACGACCCCTATTGCGCCGGAAGCGTGGCTTATCGAGAACTCGCCGCAGAATTGCTCGCCCGTTACAAGAAACCGAACGCTGCCTGAAGGAGCGCGCATGGCCCGCAAATCGGATCGTAAAGCCCTGGGACGCGGACTTTCCGCTCTTCTTGGAGATACCAATACCCCCGTACCAGCGCCTGCAGGAGTTGCAGATCCTGTGCTTGGCGCGACAGAAATTCCGATTGATCTGATCCGGGCCAATCCAAATCAGCCGCGCAAGACGTTCAAGAAAGAGGACCTCGATGATCTTGCTGCCTCGATCAAAGGCCATGGTATCATCGTTCCGGTGCTGTTGCGGCCTGATCCCGGCGACAAGGGTCACTACCAGATTGTTGCCGGTGAACGCCGGTGGCGCGCAGGCCAGCTTGCGGGAATCCACAAAATTCCGGCTGTTGTTCAGGAACTGGATGACAAGGCGACGCTCGAGCTTGCCATCATCGAGAACGTTCAGCGGGTCGATCTCGATCCTATCGAGGAAGCACAAGGCTATACCCAGCTGCTGGAGACGTTCGGATATACCCAGGACGAGCTGTCAAAGGCGATTGGCAAAAGCCGTAGCCATCTGACCAACGTACTTCGTTTGCTTACTTTGCCTGACAGGGTCGTGGACATGGTGCGCGATGGGCGTCTTTCATCGGGCCATGCCCGTGCGATCATGAAGGCCCCCGCGCCATTGACGCTTGCCGAGCGCGCGGTGTCCGAAGGTCTCTCGGTGCGCCAGATCGAGAACCTTGCGCGTGAGGATCCAATCGAGCGGATCAGCGCGCCGGTGCATGCAAAGCCAACCAAGGATGCCGATACGCGGCAGCGGGAAGGCGATCTGACTGCGGCGATTGGGATGCGTGTAACCATCGATCACCGTGCAGACGGTCAGGGTGGGCAGCTTTCAGTCCGATACAAGACCCTCGACGATCTGGACGCGCTCTGCCGAAAGCTGGCTGAGTAACCCTCTAGTAGCTGGAACGTTTCACGTGAAACAATCTAGTTACTGGAGAGTTAACCCCGCCCCATGATAGCCAGTCGCAACGCCATGCGCTCCAAGACCGCCCAGTCAGGCGCCAATTGAGATGATCTGAGCCGGCCGTCTGTTTCGAACAACAAACGACAAGCCTGCTCCAACCGCGAAGGCGTCCAATTCCTCAGTTGCCCTTGCATCTGGTCACGCCTCGGCCCCCAAACTGGTGGTTTCAATGCCGCGAGGCCGGCAGAGGATCCACCAGCAGCAGTTCCAGCCTGCAGCAACTGCCGAAAATGCTGCTGTAACCGGATGAGAACCGTGACAGGCGCCGCTCCTTCCGCCGACAACCGACGCAAAAGTGGTCCGATCCGCTCCGGTGATCCACCTGCTACAACAGAGACAAACGCATCTGTATCGCCACCAAGACCAGCGGGAACCAATTTGCCGACGCTCTCCGCTTCCAATGGCTGAGTCTGGTCCAGCCCAAAAACAGCCACCATATCCAGCATTTGCTGCGCGCTGCCGTGATCCATGCTTTGAGCAGCCTGCGCCAGAACATCCACGGCATCATCCGAGATTCCCGCACTCAGCCCACGTTTTTCCAGAGCAGGAGCAATGTCCGCCCGATCCATGCCGTCCACAAAAAGCTGCAAGCACATCAACGCATTGCTGTTTTCGAAGAGTTTCCGCAAAGCAGAGCGCGCAGCCAGCGCATCCGCAGTTGCGACCAGCAACGCATCGTCCATGACAACACCGTCCAGCGCGGCGGCCAGCGGTTTGGCGGCTCCGTCTGTCGCGCCTTCGATCAAAACCAGACGTCGTCCGGGAAAGAACCCGCGCGCCCTTATCGCATCACCTACGGCTGCGGCGTTCTTGCGTGCTTCTGCTGCTTCGATCCGCGTGAGCCGCAAGTCATCAACAGGCTCACCAAGAACGGATTTCACCAAAGTCTGACGCGCAGCCATCACCTGCCCCGCATCCGCACCATGTATCAGAACACCCGTGATCTCGGCTGCTGGCTTGGCGCAAAACCCCAGAGCCTGCCGGCCTGACAGCTTCACGAGCTCAGCTGTTCCGCTCGGGCAAGAACAACACGCGCAATCCTTTCACCAAGGTCACGTGCCAGGCGTCGCTCGATATCCAGCTTGATCTGCCGGGTCGCAAAGAGCGAGCTTGTTGCGTTGTATCCCGATTGCGTGCGCGCCGTGTCTACCAGAATGGGCTTGCCGTCGCGCAGCAATTTCCAATTGGCTATTGCTGTCAGGGTAACCCGGGTGACGGAATTGTCCTGCGCCACAGCAATACCTTTTGTCGTCACCGCGGTCGTGATTGCCAGCTCATAAACCGGCGATGCAGGCTTGCCCAATTGATCCTCAAGGCTCTGCACCATGAAATAGTCGAACCGCCCGTCAATTGCCGGGAATCCAACCTGTCCGCGCAGTCCTGCCGAAGGGCTGTTTTCTGCCAGCATCGGCCGAAAACAAGCTGCCAGCGGCAATGCCGCCAGTCCGATCAGGCTTCTTCTAGACCACGACATTTACAATCCGCCCCGGCACAACGATCACCTTTTTCGGGGCCTTGCCTTCCAGGTACTTGATCACACCCGGATCAGCCAAGGCCTGAGCCTCGATACTATCCTTTGTCGCGGCCTTGTCGACCTCGATCTCTGCGCGTTTCTTTCCGTTCACCTGCACCGGCATCACGATACTGTCCGAAGTCAGCAGCGCAGCATCAGCGACAGGCCACGCCTCATCGACGACCATGGTCTTGTGACCCAGGACCGACCACAGCTCTTCCGCGAAATGAGGGACCATAGGCGCCATCAACCGGGCGAGCACCTCTGCCGCTTCGCGTCGCGCCCAGTCCATATCTGCCCCTGCACCCGTCGCCTTGCCGAACGCGTTCGACAACTCGTAAAGCTTTGCAACAGCCTTGTTGAACTGGAAATTTTCGATCCCCTCGGTCACGCTGTCAATCACGCCATGGGTTATACGGCGCATCGCCATAGCATCCGTGCCCATTTCTGGCATTGAACCGCCATCGCCCAACCCGGCCTCGTCAATCTGACGCCAAACGCGCTGCAGCAGCTTCCAAGCGCCTTCTACGCCGCCAATCGTCCACTCCACGTCACGTTCCGGAGGGCTGTCCGACAGCATGAACCAACGCGCGGTATCGGCGCCATACTGGTCAATGATCTGCTCCGGGTCGATCACGTTCTTCTTTGACTTCGACATCTTGATGGTCGGGCCAACCGTGACCGGCCTGCCCGATGCCCGCTCGACCATATCGCCGTTGTCCCGCCGTTCGACCTCCTCCGGCGTCAACCAGATGGTCTCGCCCGTGACATTGTACGTCTCGTGCGTGACCATACCCTGCGTGAACAGCGCATTGAACGGCTCTGTCGCGCTTTGTGGCAGATGCCGAGTGCCCGCCATCGCCCGGCAGAAGAAGCGTGAATACAACAGGTGGAGGATAGCATGCTCCACACCCCCAATATATTGATCCACGTTCATCCAATAAGCGATGTCATCGGGATCTGTCGGTGTGTCCGATTTTGGCGAGCAGAACCGCGCAAAGTACCACGAGCTGTCCACGAACGTATCCATGGTGTCCGTCTCGCGCTTCGCCACCTTGCCGCATTTCGGGCAGTCGACATTCAGGAAACCCTCATGCCGATCCAGCGGGTTTCCCGGCCGGTCAAACGTCACGTCCTCCGGCAGGCGCACGGGAAGATCTACCTTTGGCACCGGGACAACGCCGCAATCAGAGCAATGGATAATCGGGATCGGACAGCCCCAATACCGTTGCCGCGAGATCCCCCAGTCGCGCAGGCGAAACTGTTCAACACCCTTGCCCCAGCCTGCCTTCTCGGCAAAAGTGATGGTGACGTCGATCGCCTCCTGCCCTGTCGCGACGTCCAGCCCGGCAAAGTGGTTCACCCAGCGGACCTTCTCGGTTTTCGGTGGTACGAAAGCGTCATTGGCAACCGGCGTATCGTCATCCAGCGCGAAGAACGTGTTTGACACAGGCAGATCGTACTTGCGGCAGAAGTCCAGATCGCGCTGATCATGCGCTGGACAGGCAAAGATCGCGCCCGTGCCGTAATCCATCAGAATGAAGTTCGCGATCCAGCCCGGCAGCTCCCAATTCGGGTCCAGCGGGTGCTTCACGCGGATGCCGGTGTCGAAGCCCTTCTTGTCGGCCTTCTCCAGATCCGCCTCCGACGTGCCCATGGTCCGGCATTCGGCACAGAATGCAGCGACTTCCGGATTGTCTGCCTCGAGGGCCTTGGCCAGCGGATGGTCGGGCGAAACGCCCACAAAGCTCGCGCCCATCAGCGTATCAGGCCGTGTTGTGTACACGTCTATATATGCATGCTCTGCGGGCGCATTGATCGTCTCAAACCCGAATTTCAGGCCGCGCGACTTGCCGATCCAGTTGGATTGCATCAGGCGGACCTTTTCGGGCCAGTCGTTCAGCCCGCCGATTGCCTCCAGCAGATCATCCGCCATGTCTGAGATCTTGAAGACCCATTGCACGCGTTCCTGACGTTCGACCGCGGCGCCAGATCGCCACCCCTTGCCGTCGATTACCTGTTCATTCGCCAGAACGGTCTGATCCACAGGGTCCCAGTTTACAATCGCGGTGCTGCGCGCGACGAAACCGTCATCCAGCATATCCAGGAACAGCGCCTGCTGCTGGGCATAGTATTCCGGGTCGCAAGTGGCGAATTCCCGCGACCAGTCGAGGCTGAGACCCATCTTCTTTAGATCGCCCCGCATCGCGTCGATATTCGCATAGGTCCACTCGCCCGGATGCACCTTGCGCTCCATGGCAGCATTCTCGGCAGGCATCCCGAACGCGTCCCAACCCATCGGATGCAGCACATTGAAGCCGCGCGCGCGTTTGTACCGCGCCACCACATCGCCCATGGCGTAGTTGCGGACGGGCCCCATCTGGATCCGGCCGGAGGGGTAGGGAAACATTTCAAGAACATAGTATTTCGGACGGCTCTCGTCCCGCTCTGCCTTGAAGGATTCAGCCGCGTCCCATGCCGCCTGCCATTTCGGCTCTACCTCACGCGCGTTGTATCGCGACATGTTCGTCTCCTTTGCCCCGATGAGGAGCGCATACGAAAAACGCGCCCGTGATAGTCCGGGCGCGTTTCCAATTCAATCGGATGTCACCCTGTGCCTAGCCGGTCGAGCTTCCGTCTAGGTCAGCGATGCGGATCTGCCGGGCACGCACGATAATGGCGTCTTCCAGCTTGCGCGCTGTCTCGGGGTCGACGGGTGCTGGTACCCAAAGACCCTCGGCATTGCGCAGCTCGCGGTAAACCGCCACTTTCAGCGAGCTCGCAGCCAAAGCAGGCCGGACCATATAAGCAGTCACCTTGAAGCGCTCGCGTGGATCGGCCGGGGACGTACCCCAGTCCGTTGCGATCACACCTGTGAACGGATCGGTCGACGCCAGTGGCAGAAAGCTGAGTGTGTCAAGCGACGCCTGCCACAGGAACTTGTTCACCGGCAGGCTTGACCCGGAAGCGCCATCACCGCCAAGCACGCCACCGGAGATAACTTCGCCAATCCCGACGCCACCTGATGTACCAAACAAACCCTCGTCGCGTTCGTTGGCTTCGCGCGACGGTCCCGGCCTTGGGCCTTCGGGAGCCTGAGGTGTCTGATCCCCGCTGCAAGACGCGATAAGAAGCACGCACATGCCCGGAATAAGCCAATGCCTGTTTTCCCGTGATCCGGTTTTCATTCTTATCTCCCAACCCGCTTTGGCCAGTGTGCCCGCAAGCCGCACACATTGGTTTTTGGAACCCTCTCGTCTTCATACTTCCCTGATTCCCCCTGCGCAACGCCCGAACGACCCGAAAATGTTGCAAAACTGCACCGTCGATTCCGGTCCTGACTGTTGGCAGCGCACCAAAGATTGACCGCAGAGTCACCTTGATTAACAACTCGCGACGCAGGGCAGGTACGGCTCAGCGGTTTCGGTCGGGCAGTTTCCGTCAGAAAACCAAACATACACACGTGTGAAACGAATGAGGGACATCATGAAAAAAGTTCTCCTGGGTACCAGCGCACTTGCGCTTCTGGGTGCCACCTCGGCAGCGAACGCAGCCGAATTCGATGTAAAAGTTGGCGGCTATTTCGAAGCATACCTCGCGTATGCATCGTCGGACATCAACGGCTTCACTGGCGATGACTTCGACGGCGTCGACATCAAGCAGGACGCAGAAATCAATTTCAAACCATCCATCACTCTGGACAACGGCCTGAAGATCGGTGCCGACATCCAGCTGGAAGGCAACACATCCGGCGACCAAATCGATGAATCGTTCTTGTTCATCAGAGGTTCGTTCGGTGAAATCCTGCTGGGTAACGAAAACTCGGCTGGTTACAAAATGACCTACGCCGCCCCAGACGTCACCTTCCTGGGTGTCAACTCGGGTTCGCTCGGCAACTTCGTACCATTCTCGGGCGGAGTTTCGAACGACAACAACGGTGACGGCGATACTGCTGACGCTGGCGAGAACGTGAATGTCGGTGACGACGTATTCCGCGGAACGCTGGGTTCGACATTCCTCGAGAACGCTCGGAACAACGACGCTGCGCGTATCACCTACTTCACGCCACGCTTTGCTGGTTTCCAGCTGGGTCTGTCGTATGCGCGTGATGGCTTGGACGATAACGTTGCTCAGCAGAACCTCAATGGCAACTCGCTGAACAACATCTTCGACGTTGGTGCAAACTACGTGAACTCGTTCGGTGACTTCGACGTCGCTGTTTCGGGCCGTTGGGGCATCGCATCCAACGACGTTGCTGGTGCCGATGATCCAGAAGTTTGGGGCGCAGGTATCAACCTTGGCTTCGCTGGCGTAACTGTCGGTGGTTCGTTCGCCGAGCAGAACGGCTCTGGCGCTGACGATGGTACCGTTTACGATGCAGGTATCTCGTACGAGACTGGCCCATGGGGCTTCTCGTTCACCTACATGCACGGTGAAAACGTCGATGACGAAAACGTTGCAACAGGTTCGGACGAGCAACTCGACCAGTACCTGCTGGGCATCAGCTACAAGCTGGCCAAGGGCGTGAGCCTCAACGGCTTCGGCGCATATGTCGACTTCCAGGAAGACGCGGGCGATGGCGGTGTCGGTACCCAGGGTAACGATGTCGACGGCTTCGTAGTCGGTACAGGTATCAAGATCAGCTTCTAATCGAAGCCAAATCTTGGATAACCAATCTTCAGGGGGGCTCGCGCCCCCCTGTTTCTTTTGGTAGGCACGTCTTCGAGCCTTTTCGCATCCCCGTGGAACCATCGAAGGTCGCCTATGCCCCGGAAGAACATCGTCTGGCTCGCGTCCTACCCCAAGTCGGGCAACACATGGACGCGGATCTTCCTGGCCAACTACCTTCTCAATCCTGACAAGCCTCTGCCGATCAACCAGGTGCATCGTATCGGCATGGGAGATGCTGTATCCGGCGCCTATAAAATGGTGAACGGCGGGCGCTACGATCCCATTGATTACAAGGGACATCTCAAGCAGCGCCCGAAGGTGCTGGCCGGGATCACCAATAACGGTGCCGATCTGAACTTCGTCAAGACGCACAATCTGAATGACAAGGCGTTTGGTCACAAGCTGATCGACGCCAGCCTCACCCGCTCTGCCGTCTACATCGTGCGCAACCCTCTGGATGTCGCGGTGTCCTATGCGCGGCACTATGGCCAGACACCGTCCGAGGCTTGCCGGGCCATCGGGCGCGTGGACAATACCACGGCAGCGGATGCGGGCAATGTGATGCAATACCTCGGGAACTGGTCCGATCATGTGCGCGGCTGGACCAAGACCAAGGCGTTTCCTGTCCACGTCATGCGATACGAGGACATGCAGGCGGATCCGGAAACCGCGTTTACAGCCCTGCTCGACTTCATTGGCGTCCCTGTCGAGTCCGACAAGGTGACAAAGGCCGTCGGGTTCTCGGCATTTGACGAGGTGTCCAGACAGGAGGCCAAGGGCGGTTTCATCGAACAGTCGCGCAACAACACCAAGTTTTTCCATACGGGCCAGTCAGGCCAATGGCAGGACACGTTGTCCGAGGAAGACATCGCTCATATGCGCCAGAAGCACGGCTCGGTGATGCGTACCTACGGATACCTCTGAGTGATGCAGGACCTGCGAAGGATCGTCTGGCTTGCGAGCTTCCCGAAATCCGGGAACACTTGGATACGGGCGCTGCTTGCCAACTACATCCTGTCCGACAGGCCCGACATCAACTCGCTGCACCGGTTCTCGACGGCAGATGTACGTCAGGATTTCTTCGACCGTGTTACTGGGCGTCCGTTCCGCGCCAAAGACATCAAGGAATGGCTACGCGTGCGTGCCAAGGTTCTTCCTGCAATTGCCGCTTCCAAACCGGGCCACCACTTTGTCAAAACACACTCCAAGGTCGGACGGCTTCTGGGCTATCCGCTGATCATGCCCGAGGTTACTGCCGCAGCGATCTACGTCATGCGCAATCCTTTCGATGTGCTGTCGTCATATGCGCGGCATATGAATTGTCCAATCGACACGGCGCTGGAACGAATGACACACAAGGACAACATGCAAGCTTCCGACACCGGTATCGTAGAGGTGCTGGGCAGCTGGGATGGTCACGTCGCCTCCTGGATCAGCGCCAAGGGACTGCATCCCCATGTGATCCGCTACGAAGATCTGTTGTCAGATGCCGATGCCGAGATGCGCAGGTTGATCGCGTTTCTTGGGATGAAGGCAGACGAGGATGCACTCAGCCGGGCTCTGGACGCTGCCAGCTTCGATAGTTTGCAGTCACAGGAACAGGCCAGGGGCTTTCGTGAAAGGCCTGCCGGCATGAAGCAGTTCTTTGCCACCGGTACATCGGGTGGTTGGCGGCAGGCCCTGACGCCGGACCAGATCGGCAGGGTTCGCGCGGCCTTCCTGTCTACGCTGAAGCAGTTCTACCCGGAAATGCTGGACGAGACTTCTGTCCTCTCCGCGACCAAGAAGTGACAGGCTGACTGAATCTGATCGTTAGGCTCGCCTCCTATCCGAAATTCGGCGATACATAGGCTCTGGTGAATTGGCGACGCGCGTCGTTCGGTCGAACGGGTCTTTGGTACTGGAACAGGGGTACACATGAGTGGGCTGTCAGATGTGACGTCACGGGTTGCGGCGGCGGCCGAGAAAGCAGGACGCGATCCGTCATCGGTTGCACTGATCGCCGTGTCCAAGGTCCAACCTTTGGAGCGGGTCGAGGAAGTGCTTGTCGCTGGCCACCGGGTGTTCGGCGAGAACCGGGTGCAGGAGGCGGCGGGTAAATGGCCTGACTTCCGCGAGCGCTTTGAGGGTGTTGAACTGCACCTGATTGGCCCCTTGCAGACGAACAAGGTGCGTCAGGCTCTGGATGTTTTCGATGTCATCCACTCTGTTGATCGTGAAAAGCTGGCCCGAAAGCTTGCGGATGGGTTTGCTGAGACAGGTCGTGCCCTGCCCTGTTTCCTGCAGGTCAACACAGGTGAGGAGCCGCAGAAGGCTGGTTGTCTGCCCACCGAGACTGATGCTTTCGTAGAGACCTGCCGGAATGATCTGGGCTTGCCAGTTGCTGGCCTCATGTGCATCCCGCCGGTGGATGAAGAGCCCTCGCTACATTTCGCACTGCTCAAGAAGATCGCCGAGCGGAACGGGCTGACGGGGCTTTCCATGGGAATGAGCAGCGATTTTGATCGGGCGATCGCGCTGGGTGCAACGCATGTTCGGGTTGGATCGGCAGTCTTTGGAGCACGCGATTATGGTTGATAGCGGATTGTTTGACCTGACAGGCAAGGTGGTGCTGGTCACCGGCGCGTCGCGCGGAATAGGCAGGGCGATGGCGCAGGCGATGGCGCAGCACGGTGCCGAGGTTGTGGTTTCCAGCCGCAAACAGGACCAATGTGAGGCCGCCTGTGCCGCCATCAATGAAGTATGTGGGGCAACGCGGGCGCATCCGATTGCTGCTCATGCGGGACGGCAGGAGGAGCTGGCGCAGTTGGTTGATCGAACCCGCACCAGTGTTGGACCCATCGACGTGGTGTTGGGAAATGCTGCGGTGAACCCGCACTATGGCCCAATCTCAGAGATCCCCGATAGCGCCTATGAGAAGATCATGGCCACAAACGTTCAGGCCAATCTCTGGCTCGCACGGCTCGTGGTGGGTGACATGGCGGCAAAGGGCGCGGGATCGCTGATATTCACCTCGTCGATTGGTGCGTTCAAGGCGTCGCCAACCTTGGGAACCTATGGAATGTCCAAGTTGGCGTTGATCGGGCTGGTGCGAAACCTTGCGCAGGAATTTGGCCCAAGTGGCGTCCGTGCGAATGCGATTTGCCCGGGCCTGATCAAGACCGACTTTGCCAAGGCGTTGTGGGAGGATTCCTCTGTAGAACGCCGTGTCAGCGAGGATACTCCGCTGCGGCGTCTTGGAGAGCCTGATGATCTGGCAGGCGCAGCGGTTTTCCTTGCCTCTGATGCGTCACGGTATGTCACTGGGCAGGCGCTGACAGTTTGTGGCGGCGTCAGCATGTGGTCATAGATCACGGAACCAAACGGAGTTCACGCCTTCGGCGTTAACACGACATACGCTCGGCCCGCCGCTCCGCTGGACCGAGCAGTTGGCACCACGTTGCCGGTCGAGCGCCAACGGGCCCCGTCCCCTCTTGGGGATGGGGAGCACAGGAATGACGAGACCGCTTGCGGTCCCGTCGCCGTTTGCTTCACAGGTTCAGCTGGTAGCTTGCCGGGATATATCGAAAGCCGTCGCCCATTGCCTCGATATACCCTGTTGCCGGGTACGGCATATGATAGCCCACAAACGGGATGCGATCCGCGGCAATCAAACCAAGCATGTTTTTCCGTGCAGCCACCGCACCTTCCTTGTCCATATCGAACCGCACATGCCAATCCGGGCGCTGCAATGACACCACATAATGGTTGCAAACGTCGCCCAGTACCATCAGCCGTTTGCCTTCGCTTTCAATATGATAGCAGGTGTGACCCGGCGTATGGCCTTTGCTGTCCACCGCCTCGATGCCCGAGACAACCGATGCGCCTGGTGCGATCATCGTTGCCTTTTCGGCCAACGGGACGACGTTTGACTGTGTGAGTTTGCCAACGCGTGCTGTTGCCTCTGCTTCTGCTTTCTCCTTTGGTGACCAGAAGTCGTATTCGGCTGAGGGGATCACATAGCGAGCGTTCGGGAACGCGGGTGCGCCGTCCTCCATCAGACCACCAATATGGTCCGGGTGGAAGTGTGTCAGCGCAACGATGTCGACCTGCTCTGGCGCGATGCCAGCAGCGGCCAGTCGCTCACGCATGAGGCCTGCGCCCTTGCCACGTCGGCCCGCGCCATTGCCCGCGTCAAACAGGATCACTTGGTTACCGGTGTTCACAACAGTCTGGGTGAAACCGATTTCCATGCGTGTGGGTGGCAGGAAGTTGGCCTCTGCCAGCGACTGGACTTCCTCGGCAGTCGCGTTCTGTCCAAAGATCGGATGCGGCCCATCCAACTGGATCGCGCCATCCAGAATGGTTGTCACCTCGAAGGCTCCCAGTTTGAACCGGTAAAGGTGTGGTCGTTGCAGGCCTTGCATGGGTGCTTCTGCAAGGGATGGGCCCACGCCCATGCCAAGCGTTGCTGCACCTGCCCCAGTGGCCAAAAACGCCTCGCGGCGGGTCATTCTCGCAGTCATTGGCTAGCCTCCCGTTATTTAACCTGAGGGAGAGTTTAGAGCCGCCACCAAACACTTCCACGCGTTTCGCGCAACCTGACGTAAAGTTCATTTGGCCGTTTCTGGCTTATTGGGCGAATCCTGAGCAAGCGTGGAACTTACCTTGCTGACGCCGTGGCGGGTTTTGTCCCAGTAGAACGGTGCAGTTGCGATCTCGATGATCGCCTTCCAGGCGGCTATCGCGCCCAGCGTCCAGTAGATCGGCAAGGTCGGCACGACCCAAAGCAGGTCCAGCGCTCCGCGACGCCGCATCGCCAATCCGGCACAAGCGACCATGACGACCTGCCCGAATGCCAGGGTCGAGCCAAGCAGCAGCCCTGCGCCTTCCGGCAAAGCCCCGCCAAACACTGATTGCCCAGTGAATGCAGTCATGAACAGCGCGACCCAGAACAGTGGCATGGCCAGATATGTGATCGCTCCACCCAGAAACAGCACGTTCAGCCCGAGAAACCCAAGCGGTCCCATCTCGCGCCACACCCGCACAGGCGCACGCATGTGGCACAGCCAGGTCATCATGAACCCTTTCAGCCACCGCGAGCGTTGCCGGATCCAGGGCAGCATGGCGGTATTCGCTTCCTCCTCTGTGGTCGAGGGGATAACCGCTGTTCGAAAGCCATGACGCACCAAACGCATTCCGAGATCCGCATCCTCGGTGACGTTGTGCGCATCCCAGCCGCCCAGGTTCCGAAGCACCCTGCGGCGGAAATAGACCGACGTGCCACCCAATGGTACCGGCAAACCAAGCCATTGCCATCCGCGCAACAGCACATCGAACCAGATCCCATATTCAATCTGGAAACAGCGCGTTATCCATGTTTCGCGCGCGTTGAACCACGAGAGCTGACATTGCACACAGGCGATCTCGGGCGGAGCGTTCGTCAGAAAGCTGGCCACGCGGGAGAGCTGATCAGGGTCCGGTCTGTCCTCGGCATCGAAGATCCCGACAATGTCCCCATCGCAAAAATCCAGCGCCACGTTCATCGCCCGCGGTTTGGTCCGGGGCTGCCCGTCCGGCACGACAAGAGTTGTGATCCAGGGCGGCAGGTCGAGGGTCGCATCCTGCGTCGCCTGATCATCCGCTTCCAGCAGTAGTTTGATGTCCAGTCGCTCGCGGGGATAGTCCAGTTCGGACAGGCCAGCGACCAGTTTCGGGATCATCCCTGCTTCATCATACAGCGGGACAAGTATCGAGATTTTCGGCAGCGGCCTGCGTTCCGACAGGCGCACCGTGTCAACAGGCGGCGCCGTGACGGGCAGATCGCGGCCAGAGCAGATCATCGCGGCCAGACGCGTCGCGGTTGTGGTGAGGCTCAACAGCAGCAGGACCGCCGCGAGGGCCGTCAACATGGTCAAAGGTGCAAGACCGGCGGTCAGCAAGGCCGCGAAAAAGAGGCCAATGCCGATCTTGCGGTGCACATCAAGGCTGCGGACGCTGTGCTCTGATGGCGTGCGAAGAGCGGCGCGTTCTGCCAGTTGTGGCCCAGCCAGATCGGTCAGGGCCTGATCAACCTGGCGCGGGCTGGCAGCTGCGACAAACGCCATCCCATGCGATGGTCTCAATGCGTCGAGGGCATCTGCGGCGCGGGCAGGTTCGGCGATGGCATAGGACACCATGGCGCCGATCCGCCGCCAGGGCACGACCCGGTATTCCAGAAGAAGATCCAGCTGTGTTGGATCATATGCTTTCGGGTCAGGTGGGTCAGCAGCAAGATCCGCATATCCCATGCTCCATTGGCGTGCGAGCCCTTCAGTCACGGCTGCTTCGGTAGCCCAGCCATGCGCAATCAGCATCTCGTCCAGTCGTGCCCCTGTCGCGGGCTGCGCGGCGCGTGCACGGGCCAAGTCGTCCTCGGCCACAGCTCCACGTTCCAGCAGGATCTCTCCCAGTGGTTCCGCCCCGGATGGCTCGGGACGCGGCGTTTCGTGCACAAGCACGGGACCAGTCAACGCAATAATCTCCTACGCAAAATATGACGTAGTTTTGAGTAAAGGTGCGTGGTTAATGGCTTGTGAACGTTGGATGGCTGTCCGAATGCCGCTTCTGGCGTACCGAAAGGTGTATCGGTCCCAAGTGCGGTTTACTTGCGCTTTCTTCCATACAGCTCCAAGCGATGGTGCACGATATCATACCCCAGACGATCGGCGATTTCCCTTTGAAGGGCCTCGATCCGCTCGGATTGGAACTCGATCACCTTGCCCGTGTCCAGGTCGATCAGATGATCATGGTGGGCGCTGTCCGCAGGTTCGAAGCGCGCTGGCCCGCCTTCAAACGCATGCCGATGGATCTCGCCCTTCTCCTCCAGCAACTTCAATGTGCGATAGACCGTGGTCAGTGAAACGGAATCGTCTTGCCGCCGGGCGCGCACGTAAACCTCCATGGCGTCCGGGTGATCCGCCGCTTCCGAAAGGACGCGGAGGATTGCGGCGCGTTGGCGTGTGATCCTCACCCCTGCTGCCCGAAGCACCTGTTCGTAGTTATGGTTCTCGCCGTTGGACATCGCCCCAATATCCTCCAGATGACAATGTTTTGCAACTGAACCAGATTTAAATGCAAATGATTTGCAACTGCATTGACGGGTAACCATATCTGCTTTACGTAGACATCGTCGGAGGTATCATGCGCTCAATTCTCTTTCTTCTCGCTCTGCTGGTCCCTTTACAGGCTCAGGCAGCTGACAACTTCAAGGTCGCAACCACGTTCACCGTGATTGCTGATATGGCGCGGAATGTGGCTGGCGATGCAGCCGAGGTCGTCTCGATCACACCGCCTGGTGCCGAGATCCACAACTACTCGCCGTCGCCGCGCGATATAATTGCCGCGCAGGATGCCGATCTGGTGTTCTGGAACGGTCTGAACCTCGAGCTTTGGTTCGAGAAGTTCTTCACCCGCCTTGGCGATGTGCCTTCCGCCGTGCTGTCCAAGGGGGTCGAGCCCATGGGGATCGGTGACGGGCCTTATACTGGCAAGCCGAACCCGCATGCGTGGATGTCGTTCTCTGACGCGTTGATCTATGTCGAGAACATTCGCAGCGCGCTGGTCCAGCATGATCCCGAGAACGCCGAGGTCTATAACGCCAACGCTGCCGCCTATGCTGCCCGGATCGAGGCCGCCCGTGCGCCCATCCAGGCCCTGATCGACCAGATCCCCGAGGAGCAGCGCTGGCTCGTGTCTTCCGAAGGCGCGTTCTCCTATCTTGCGCGGGATCTTGGCCTGCGGGAGCTTTACCTCTGGCCCATCAATGCCGACGCGCAAGGCACGCCGCAGCAGGTGCGCGGGGTCATCGACACTGTGCGCGAGAATGCGATCCCTGCGGTCTTCTCGGAGTCGACGGTTTCCGATAAACCAGCCCGGCAGGTCGCGCGGGAAACCGGTGCGGCCTATGGTGGGGTGCTTTACGTGGACTCCCTGTCGGCCATGGATGGCCCGGTTCCCACCTATCTGGATCTGTTGCGTGTAACCGCCGAGACCATTGCGCGCGGATTGACTGGCACCGAGGGATGAACGTTGGTCCGGGGATCCAGGCTGATGGCCTGACCGTCACCTACCGCAATGGCCATACGGCGCTTGCAGATGCCAGCTTCGAGATCTCTCCCGGAACGATCTGCGGACTGGTTGGCGTGAACGGCGCGGGCAAGTCGACCTTGTTCAAGGCAATCATGGGATTTGCGCCTGTCACCGCGGGCGAGGTTGCGATCCTGGGGATGCCGGTCGCCAAGGCGCTCAGCAAGAATGCGATCTCATACGTTCCGCAGAACGAGGATGTCGACTGGTCCTTTCCGGTACTCGTCGAAGATGTCGTGATGATGGGCCGCTACGG
>JBGCFK010000560.1:0-7562 GCA_045106875.1 Paracoccaceae bacterium
CGTCGAGGTGATCTCGATCTCGACCGATCCTGCCGACCGGGCCGAGCAGGCTGCGTCAGAGTGGGAACTGGGTGACATGAAGGTCGGTTATGGGCTTTCACTGGATGAGGCGCGCGCGCTGGGGTTGTTTGTTTCCGAACAGATCCGCGAGGGTGAGACCAAGTTCTTCGCCGAATCCGCCCTGTTCATGATCCAGGAAGACGGCGTGCTCTGGGGATCGGCCATCAACTCGTTCCCGTTCATGCGCCCGACCGCCGAAATGATCCTGGATGCCGCTGGCATGCGCAAATCGCGGAGCTATCCGCCCAGGGGCAATGTGGCGGCCTGAGGCGGGTCAGTACGGGTCGAAGGCTTCGATGTCCGCGTACGCGCATCCACCTTCTCGCAGGCAACGCAGAAGGATATCGGTCTGACTTTGGTCGGGTTCCGGGTAGACCCCGAACCCGCAGGCGTTCAGGTCAAGAACAGGCGCGGGTGCTGTCTCGTAGGTGCCGAGCACAAACAGCCCGCTGATCGTGCTTGTCGGCAGATCCGCACACCAACTTGCGATGCAGCTTGCTGCGATCTGGATTGGATACCTGACGGGTTTTTTGCCAAGGGCAGACAGCTCGAAACCCGTGAAATCAGCTTTGGCCCATATGGTTTCATAGTCGATCCTCTTCGGGAGAGCGCCGCGCGGCTTCAGGGTGCCGTGCAAAACCAGCAGATGCGGATCGTCCAGTTCGTGATGTACATGACCTGCTGCATTCGGCGGCGAGCAGCTTAGCGCATGTGCCCCAGCTGGTAGCAGTGTGGCCAGCAATACCAGCGCTCGTATCATGGAGCTTCTGGCGGTTTCGCGCCCCTGATCTGCGTCCGATGCATCAGACGCCGCGCTGCCACGTCAAAGGGGTCGCGCCTGTGCAGGGTTGCGCGGTTGTCCCACATCAGCAGATCCCCCACAGCCCAGCGATGCGTATAGGCAAATTGCGGCTGGGTCGCGTGCGCCCAAAGGTCATCCAGCAAGGCATCGCTTTCCTCCTGTCCCAGCCCTTCGACATAGGCGTTGCGTCGTCTGCCAAGATAAAGCACCTCGGCCCCTGTGCGCGGATGACGACAGATCGAGGGGTGCCAGGACCCCGGCGCTTTGTGCGGGTCGTCGGTCGCCTCGGCGCCCTGTCTGAGCAGTCCTGCTGAGTTGTACGTGCCGTCATGCTTGATCCGTCGGCCCTCGATCCGTTTGCGCAGGCTGTCCGGCATTTCTGCCAATGCAGCCGCCATCGAACAAACCCAGGTATCGCCGCCTGTCGCCGGAACCTCGACCGCATATAGCATCGAGGCATCAGGCGGGTTCGGCAAATAACTCATGTCCGTGTGCCAAGCAGCTTCACCCGCGCCAAGCGAGCCGATTGCCTTGCCATCCGCGCCCTTGATGTTCGAGACCACGTAAAGTTCCGGCAGGCCCGAGACGACAGTCTTGCCGTCCTCGTTCACGGGTGCCTCGTCGAGTTGTCCGAAGTGGCGGGAGAACGTGATCAGAGCGTCGGGCGTCAGCGACAGGCCCCGGATCAGCACCGCGCCATACCGGTCGAACGCCGTCTTGGTGGTGGCGATATCGGACAGATCGGCAAGATCGACCTCGGCCAGTTCCAACCCAACCGCATGTGACAGTTTGTTCGTCAGCATGGCTGACCCCCTTTCTCAGTTCAACCGACCGCGGCTTGTTCGTCTGCTGTCAGCCCGCGGCTGGGCAACCATGCATATCCGTTCTCGCAAAGGATCACAGCCTCGCGCAGACCATGCGGGTGGTTGGCTGGAGCATCCAGAATGGTGGTGTTGTGGACATGCGCATCTGCCCGGGTCACGGCCTCATCCGGGTCCGTGTCGTAAAGCCGGATCTCGATCCCGCCACCGCGGGGACCCGCCTCAGGGATCAGCGAGGGCAGGGGATTGCTGTGATAGGTGTGATCCGCGTGGATCTGCATCACCTGCTTTCCATAGGTCAGGATGGCGAAATCACCCGAGACCCTGTGCGCCCGCATCTCGAACACATCCACCAGAAAGGCCGCGAGACCCGGGACATCGCGCACCACCAGGTTAAGTCCGATGCCCCCAAGGCTCCGGCCAAAATCACCCGCCGAGACGGTTTCAAAATTCATCGCACGACTCCCAAAGCTTTCCGCAGAATTGACACACCCTGCCGCATCAGCTTGAAATCTATTCATGTTGCCCGATCTACTTAACCAGATTTGGAGGTGACCATGCGTGATACAGCGAACCAGAGCGTCGATCTGACGGCGCACACAGCGCCAAAGGATATCCATGACAGGATTGCCTACCGGGTGGTCAAGTTCATGCGATTCTTTGCGGATGCATTCTTTGCCAAGCGCTATGGGCATCGCGCGGTCATTCTGGAGACTGTCGCTGCCGTGCCCGGTATGGTCGGCGGGCTGCTCCAGCACCTCAAAGCGATCCGGCATATCCGCGACGATCAGGGTTGGATCCGCGAGCTGCTCGACGAGGCAGAGAACGAACGCATGCACCTGATGACCTTCATCCACATCGCTCAGCCCAGCAAGGCAGAGCGGCTGTTGATCATGGTCAGTCAGGCAATCTTCTACAATGCGTTCTTCTTCACCTACCTGTTCGCGCCCCGGACAGCGCACCGCATTGTCGGCTATCTCGAGGAAGAGGCTGTGGTCAGCTACACCCAGTATCTCGCCGAAATCGATTCAGGCGGGACCGAGAACGTGCCTGCGCCGCAGATCGCCATTGACTACTGGGATCTGGGCAAGGACGCGACCTTGCGCGATGTCGTGATCGCTGTGCGCGCAGATGAGGCCGAACATCGCGACACCAACCACCGGTTCGCTGACGAGTTGGCGGCGGGCTGATCCTATTGCTTATGTGATGGTCTTGGCGATCTGAGACATTGGCCTCTGGCGCCTCCCCGCATCCCGTGAAAGGGTGCTGCCGGGAGGACGCTTATGCAGAGGCCGGCGTATATCGACATCACGGAATTTGCCTTGCGCAATTGGGAACGAGGTGCGTCTGGTACCCGGATCGTGGGCATCTCTCCTGCCGAGTTGGTGGCGCGCTGCAACAATCATGGCAGTCCGCTGATCGATGGCTACGCGCCCTTCTGCAAACATCTGTTTTTGCCGAATGATACGCCGACCTGTTGCGGGTTCGCGCCCATCACCGATGATAACCGTGGCCAGCTTTCTACCGGCTACCGGGCCCGCCGCGACGGGGAGCGCGCTGTATTGGAACGCTGGTTCGAGGGGATTGAACCGCTGCGCGCCGAATGGCTTGATGTGATCCTGTATTCGCACGCACAACTGGTGGCCGAGGCAGCCGACTTCCCCGAAGAGCAATCCGTGCCCGAGTGTGAATGGGGCATCGTCTCGATCATTGGCGTGCTTGAACCTGCAGAGCCACCCATGCCGCCCATCACACAATTGCGCAACGCGCTTGGCCGCGACGAAGGCGGCTCGGGCCGTGCCATAGATCCTGCAGCATATGATCGTGCCGTGGCGTTCTGGGACGCTCACGCCGCCGTGCGCCAATCCGAGTAAGGAGCCATCCATGTACCGTGCCCGTCGAGAGAAGTTCCGCGAACATATGGCGGGGGATCGATGTCTTGTCCCCGCCTCGATCTTCGATGCGTTCTCGATCCGTCTGGCCGAGGATATCGGCTTCGAGGTCGGCATGGTCGGTGGCTCGTCTGCATCGCTGGCCGTTCTGGGCGCGCCTGATCTGATCGTCATGACCCTGACCGAGTTCGCAGAGCAGTGCCGCCGCATGTCGCGGGCCTCGAACCTGCCATTCGCCGTGGATGCCGATCATGGCTATGGCAATGCGCTGAACGTGCGCCGGACGGTCGAGGAGCTGGAGGCAGCCGGTGTCGCGGCGCTTTCCATCGAAGATACCGTTCTGCCCTTGCGCCACAGGCAGTCCGGAATGGAACTGCTGTCGCTTGACGAAGGTGTCGGCAAGATGAGAGCCGCAATTGACGCGCGGTCGGATCTTTCCACGGTCATCGTCGGGCGCACCTCCGCTTGCGGTCTGAACGGGCTGGATGATGCCATCGCGCGCGGCCGGGCCTATGTCGACACTGGCGTTGATGCGTTGTTCTTCCTGGGCGTAAAGACGCTGGAGGATTATCAGGCACTGGGTGCCGAGTTCGACGTTCCCATTGTCACGGGCGGAGCTTTGAAACTGGCAGATGCAGAAGCGCTTGCGGCCGCTGGCGTACGTCTCTGCCTGAACGGTCATCCGGTGTTGCCTGCCGCGGTCCGTGCCATGGAAGAGGCGCTTGTTGCCATGCGCGAGCTGCGTCCACCGGACCGGCCTGCGTCAAAAGACCTGATGCGCAGGGCCACGCGGGCGGACGACTATGATCGCTGGATCGAAGACTATTTGGGAGGGGCCGATGGCTGATCTTTGGAAACTGGGTGCGGTAGAAGCTGCCGCGAAAATCCGTGCAGGTGAGATCACCTCCGAGGCGCTGGTGCGGGCCTGTCTCGACCGGATCGCGGCACGGGACAAGGACGTGCGTGCGTGGATCTGGCTTGACCCGGACTTGGCGCTGGAGCAGGCCCGTGAGGCCGACCAGCAGCTCGCGTCGGGCAACGGTATCGGACCGCTGCACGGTGTGCCCGTGGGCGTCAAGGACATCATCGAGACCGCTGACATGCCGACACAGGATGGCTACAAGGGCCATGAAGGACGCCATACCCACCGGGATGCCTCCTGTGTCAGTCAGTTGCGCGATGCAGGTGCGGTGATCCTTGGCAAGACCGTGACGACCGAGCTTGCAACGCGCGCACCTGGCAAGACCAGAAACCCGCACAATCCGGGCCATACACCCGGCGGGTCTTCATCCGGATCGGCAGCAGCCGTGGCCGACGGGCAGGTCCCGATGGCGCTGGGCACACAGACCGGCGGCTCGGTGATCCGGCCCGCCAGCTTTTGTGGCATTGTCGGGTTCAAACCCACCTTCGGGATGGTCGCCCGGACAGGTGTGACCATGCAGGCGGACTGGCTGGATACAGTTGGCACCTATGGCCGCTCGGTCGAGGATGCAGCCTTCGCGGCCGAGGCCATGTGGGCCCGCGATATCGCAGACCCGCAAGCCGGGCTCAGGTCGCGTGCACCGCTGCGTGAAATGGCAATCTCCAAGCCGCCCTCGCGCCCCAAGCTGGGCTTCATGCGCAGCGCCATGTGGGGCAAGGCCGACCCTGTGGCGCAGGGCGCGCTGGAAGGTTTCGTGTCGAAGCTTGGGGACGACTGTGTCGAGGTCAAGATGCCAAGCTGGATGGAAGAGGCCTGGGATTGGCAGCGTATCTGCCAGTGCTACGGCAATGCGATCCACTATGGCCCGCTCTTCGACCGCGACGGGGATGCGATGACCCAAAGCCTTCAGGACACGATTGCCGAAGGTCGGGGCACGACAGAGGCACAATATCGCCACGCAGTTTCCCAGCGCGACCGCGTGCACGAGGCACTGGCCGAGATCATGGCGGGCTATGATGCAATCGTTTGCCTGGCATCTGCGGGGTCGGCACCCGAGGGTCTTGGCTGGACCGGTGATCCTGTATTCAACGCGTTCTGGACCTATGCCGGGACACCTTGCGTGACGCTACCGCTGCTCGAGGCAAACGGCCTCCCGATGGGTGTGCAATTGACGAGCCTTCGGGGAACCGACGGGCCATTGCTGCGCACATCGAACTGGCTGGATCAGACCGTGCGTGGCTAGTTCCAGCATCATCGAACAGGACAGCCGCGCCGCATGGTTCCGGCTGTTCATCTCGCTGATCCTTGGGACTATTGGCGGTGTGGGGCTTTGGTCCTCGGTCATCGTCCTGCCGGTGATCCAGCACGAGTTCGGCATCGACCGGGGTGAGGCTTCGGTACCCTATCTGGCGACCATGGTGGGCTTTGCCACGGGCGGTATCCTGATGGGCCGGGTCGCGGACCGCGTCGGCATCATGATGCCGGTGATCTGCGGTGCAGTGGTGCTTGGCTTGGGATATATGCTGGCGTCGCAGGTCCAGAGCTATTGGGCTTTCGTTGCCGTTCAGGCGGTGCTGATTGGTGCACTCGGAAGCTCGGTCACCTTCGGACCGCTGGTCGCAGATGTCTCTTTCTGGTTTCTGCGCAAGCGCGGCATCGCGGTCGGTATCGCGGCCAGCGGCAACTATCTGGCGGGCACTGTCTGGCCGCCGATTCTGGAGGCGGGGATTGCGTCATATGGTTGGCGCGAGGCTTATTTCGCGACCGGTATCTTCGTGATCGTCAGCATGATCCCGCTGGCATTCTTCCTGTGCCAGCGCGCCGACATGGACGCACAGCCCGCGCCAGAGGCCGCTATGCTGGCACGGGTGTCGCTGTCTCCCTTTGCCCTGAAGGTGCTGTTGGCCGTCGCCGGTATTGCATGCTGTGTGGCGATGGCGATGCCTCAGGTTCACATTGTCGCTTACTGCATGGATCTCGGCTACGGGCCTGCAGTGGGCGCTGAGATGCTGTCGCTGATGCTTGGGCTTGGCGTTGTCAGCCGTATCGCGTCGGGGTTCATTGCTGACCGGATTGGCGGGTTGAAGACCCTGATCCTCGGCTCGTCGCTGCAGATGGTTGCGCTGTTCGCGTTCATGCCCTTCGATGGGCTCGTGTCGCTTTACCTGATCTCGGCGCTGTTCGGGCTCAGTCAGGGGGGGGTTGTGCCCAGTTATGCGCTGATCGTGCGGGATTTCTTCCCCGCGCGCGAGGCAAGTCGCCTTGTCAGCATGGTCCTGATGGCCACTGTTCTGGGTATGGCGATCGGTGGATGGATGTCCGGAGAACTGTATGACCTCACGGGTTCGTACCTGGCCGCCTTCCTGAACGGTGTGGCATTTAATGCGCTGAACCTGGGGATTGCGATGTGGCTGTTGTTTGGCAGGCGTCCGGGCGCGCGGGTTGCGGCGGCCTGACGGTTTTGCGCAGAGCGGAATGGGCATGGATTGCAATGCCGTGGGGTCAGCCTATCTTCTAAGGCACACGACGGGAGACGGAAATGCTCAAACTCAAGATGGTTGCAATCGCGTTCTTCGCTCTTGCAAGCGTTCCCGCCCTCGCTTGCGACGAGATGTGCAAGGATGGCGAGATCTATTCGGATGAAGCAGAGATGTGCGTGGCGAAGACCGCCTAGGCAGAGAAGTCGGCTTAAGCAGAAATGAACGGCGCTGAGGGCCGTTCATTTCCAGTTATATGTTTCACGTGAAACAATCCATCTAGTGGAGAGTTACTCCGCCGCTGTCGCGTGACAGCTTGCCGTATTCTTGTCCCATGGCAGGTTGCGCACGCCGGAATCGTCCAGGAACCCGACGGGCATCAGCTTGAACCCGCAGTTGATGCAGGGCTGTACGGGATAGTCCTCGGGCCGTGGCATGTGGTGCAGTCCGAAGACATGCCATGCCACGATGTCGGCCTCGACGATGGGTTTGTCGTCCGAGATGAAGTTCGGGAACCCGTCCGAGCCATCGCACTGGTTGACGAACTCGCCTGCGGGGAAACGTTCCGCCGCGTCAAAGGCCGTCACC
>JBGCFK010000561.1:0-7505 GCA_045106875.1 Paracoccaceae bacterium
GGGCATGTTACTTGCGGACGACGTGGTAACGGCGGTCGAGTATGACGAGGATCTCGAAGTCGTCATCGTACGCACCGAACGCCAGACGGACTATGAGGAGAAGCTTAAGAAGAAGACGCGAACCTCGGGCTGCGCCGTGGGCACGGTCTTTGGCGACATGATGGAACAGATAGAGGGCCTGTCGTTCGGACCGGGGGAAGTCCACACCTCATGGCTCTATGGGCTGGCACGGCAGATCAACACGACACCGTCCCTGTATCTGGAGGCAGGCGCCATCCACGGCACCGTGCTTTGCCAGCAGGACCGCCCGCTGGTCTTCATGGAGGATGTCGGGCGCCATAATGCCGTAGACAAGATCGCAGGGTGGATGTTCCGGGAAGGCGTGCCGGGGGCGGACAAGATCCTGTATACTACAGGGCGACTGACGTCCGCGATGGTGATCAAGTGCGCGCTGATGGGGATCCCGGTGCTCGCGTCCCGATCAGGGTTCACTGCCTGGGGCGTGGAACTGGCCCAGCAGGTCGGCCTGACACTGATCGGACGGATGCGCGGCCAGCGCTTTCACTGCCTCTCAGGCGCGGACCGGTTGGTCTTTGACACGGACCTCTCGGCCATCCCCGACGAAGACCGCAAGCATCGCCGCAAAGGCGCGGGCTAGACTGCCAACTGCGCCGGTTGTGCGCGGCGGCGCTGTCCAGCCCCGGCTATCGCTTACTTGGACTTGAGATAGTCCAGATGCGCCTCGCCCGAATCCTTGCGCACCGTGGGCGCTTTCTTGTTCATCTGGATCTCAAACTGCAACAGCCCACCTTGGACGTCATCAAGATCTTCGTCGGCCACTGGCTCGGCTTTCTTCTGATCGGACATATCGCGCTCCTTTATTGGTACGATGCACGCAGTCTGCTACGAAACATCCATCCTGTCGGTAACAGATGCTACACCTCGCACCGGAATTTTCAGCGCGTCAAGCTAGGTGATATAAACGGAATGCCTCTAGGGGAGGAGACCCAGATGTCCACGCAATCGACGATCTCGAAGAAAGACGCCATCGCGAACCCTGACAGCAAAAAGAAAGGGCGGATGACGGTGCCAAAGTTCATGGCCCGCAAGGGCGCCGAGCCGCTCGTGTGCCTGACGTCTTACACCGCCCATGTGGCCGCGATCTGCGACGAGGTCTGTGATCTGCTGCTGGTCGGCGACAGCCTCGGCATGGTGATCCACGGGATGCCGAACACGCTGGGCGTCACACTCGAGCACATGATCATGCACGGGCAGGCGACCATGCGCGGGGCCTCGACCGCGCTGGTGGTGGTGGACATGCCCTTCGGCAGTTTCGAGGAAAGCCCCGAGGTCGCGTTCCGCAATGCCTCGCGCGTCATAAAGGAAACCGGCTGCCACGCGGTCAAGCTGGAGGGCGGGGTCGAGATGGAGGCCACGATCCGCCACCTGACCCGCCGAGGCATCCCCGTGATGGCGCATATCGGGTTGATGCCGCAGGCGATGAACACAGCAGGCGGGTTCAAGGCCGTGCGCGACGAGGCCGAGTTCGAGGGCGTCGTCGCAGATGCGCATGCGGTGCAGGAGGCCGGTGCTTTCAGCGTAGTGGTCGAGGGCGTCGCCGCGTCACTTGCCAGCCGCATCACCAAAGAGCTGACCATCCCCACCATCGGTATTGGCGCGGGGCGCGACTGCGACGGCCAGATCCTGGTGTTCGAGGACATGGTCGGCCTCCTGCCCCGCGTGCCCACCTTCGTGAAGCGCTATGGCACCATGCAGGAAATGATGCAGGCCAGCGTGAAGCAATACGCCGACGAGGTCCACGCCAAGACCTTCCCGGGCGACGAGCATACCTATAAAAAGAAGGAATGAGCATCGTCGTTACGATTATGACGTGGGCGCTCGGCATCTTGCTAGTCGTCGGCGCTGTCTTCTTTGTCCTAGTCAAATACCAAGTGCCGATCTGGCGCCCAAAGCCACCCAGACCGCCGAAGCCAACTCCGATCGCTGAGGCCATGTTCCCCTGGGTGCTCGGGAACTTTGCCGTGTTCTTCGTCCTCTCGATGCTGATCGGCGGTGATGCCGTTAATGGTCAATCAGATGGAGGACGATACTTCGTGCGGAGCCACGACAATGTCACCGAGGTCGGCGGATCGGTCTGGACTCTGAACTTGATCCACACCTACCTTACGGTCTTGAGTTTCTTCGCCCTCATTGTCGTGAAGGGACTGGAACAGCTCTTGCGGAAACGACCGGACCCCGACGACTAGTCACTTGACCATCGCAGAGATCATACTCGCAGACGGACAGGCGCGGCGCATGGTCGGCCTGCTGCCCCGCGTGCCCACCTTCGTGAAGCGCTACGGCACCACGAAGGAGGTGATGCAGGCTACCGTGGGTCAGTACGCCGACGAGGTGCAGGCCAAAACCTTCCCCGGTGACGAACATACTTATCGGAAGAAGTGATGGTGACGTTTGCGAGCTACGCGCACCTCTTTGTGCACTTGACCATCTGGCTTGCTGTCGCGGCGTGTGCGACATTGATTTTTGTTGGCTTCGTGAAACGAAATCTTCTTCACAGAGAGACCAAGAGGCGCGCTCCGGTCCAACCGGCATTCCTGAAGCACTTCAACATAAAGATCTTCATCGCTGTAGTGCTCAACTTTGCAGTTTTTGGACAGTGCACGCGGTCTTTCTGCCAAGGGACGCATGGAACGGTGGTATCGAGAACGGTCAATACATCCTTCACTCGAGAAGTGGAGGGCATAAGGTTTCGGCTAGCATCTGGTTCTACAGCTTGGCGCATACTTGGATTTCGATGATGAGCATGCTGCTCTTGTTCCTGGTTCCAGAAATCAAGGCAGCGTTCGCCACTCAAGATAGTACGCCGCGCGCATAGCGCTTGTTCGAGGGAACAATAGCTGTTCTCACGTCAGCTGGCGCGTTATGGAGCGGGTATGACTATTGCAGGGATCATTCTCGCCGGCGGACAGGCGCGGCGCATGGGGGGCGGCGACAAGGCGCTGTTGCAGGTGGCGGGGCGGCCTCTGCTGGCCCATGTGATCGACAGGCTGGCGCCTCAGGTGGCCGAGGTCGCGATCAACGCCAATGGAGACGCCACCCGGTTCGGTGCGTTCGACCTGCCCGTGATCCCCGACACTGTGGAAGGGTTCGTCGGCCCCCTCGGCGGGGTGCTCGCAGGCATGCGCTGGGCGGCTGAACGGGGCCATACACACATTGCCTCTGCTGCCGCGGACACACCCTTCTTCCCCGATGATCTGGTCGCACAGCTTCTGGCCGCCAAAGGCACGCAACCGATATCCATGGCCGCGACCGATGACCCGGAACGGGGCCTCTCCGAACACCCGACCTTCGCGCTATGGCCCGTGAATCTGGCCGACGATCTGGAAGCCGCCCTCACGAAGAGCAATATGCGCAAGGTGATCGTATGGACCTCTCGCCATGGCTGTGCGCGGGCGGTGTTCGGCGGGGACTATCCGTTCTTCAACGTCAACACGCCGGAGGATCTGGCAAGAGCCGAGGATATCGCGGGGGCTGCAACCCGGCTCGCCACCTATGGAACGCTTGCTCCGGGCGAGGCCAATCACCACCACATGTCAGGCATGACCGGCGAATGGTCCACAGGTAGCGTGCGTGGGAAACTGCTGGCCGACGGCTGGGGCGCCACGCATGGCTGCCCCGGGATCGTGCTGGACGCGGAGGGTGCGGAAGTCCCTGTTCAGATCTTCACCTCCCCAATGCTACCGGACCACTGGGACCGTCTTGACGCCTTCGAGGGGGCAGAATATCGGAGGGTCACCGCGACCGCGAACACGGCAGATGGTGACGTCCCTGTCTCGATTTACGAACTGGCCCCCGGCACCAACCCCGCATAGGGTCAACTTCAGGAATACGCGGAGAGCGATTTGAACGTCTACGGTGTCATTGGCTGGAAGAACGCAGGCAAGACCACGCTGGTCGAGCGGCTGGTGGCCGAGATCTCCGGACGCGGATTCCGGGTCTCGACCGTGAAGCACACACATCACATGGTCGACGTGGATCAGCCCGGCAAGGACAGCCACCGGCATCGGCAGGCAGGCGCGCATCAGGTCATCCTGTCTTCGTCATCGCGCTGGGCCGTGATGACCGAGTTGCGCGGAGCGCCCGAGACGCCGTTGAGCGATCTGCTCACCCATCTGGCCCCCGTCGATCTGGTGATCATCGAGGGATACAAGCGTGACAGTCACCCCAAGGTCGAAGCATGGCGGGCCGAGACGGGCCAGCCCCTAATTGCCACTGAGGACACTACCATTCGGGCCGTGGCCTCGAAAGATGCGCCCGATACGGACCGGCCCGTGATCGATCTTGATGATATCTCCGCGATCGCTGATTTCATTCTTGCCGATCTTGGCATGGCACTTCGGAAGACTGCATGAGCCCCCGCCTCCGCGACGATTGCTTTGCACTGCCCTCGGGCGTGTCATGGACACCGGTGGACACGGCGCTCGCGCTGCTGCGCGATGGGTTGAGTTGTGTCGCAGGGATCGAGACGGTCAAAGCGACTGAAGCGCATGGCCGCGTCCTCGCCCGCCCCGCCGTCGCCGCACGGACAAATCCGCCTGCCGACAATTCGGCGGTGGACGGATATGCGTTTGCATGGAGTGCGGTCGAGGGCCAGGACGAGGCCAACCTGCCACTCGAACCCGGTCGCGCCGCGGCAGGCCATCCGTTCCCCGGCTCGCTTCCCGAACGCCACGCCGTGCGCATTCTGACCGGCGCAGCGATCCCGGCAGGCGCCGATACGGTCGTATTGCAAGAGGACGCCAAAGTCGGCGCAGGCAGGATTCGCTTTCTGGTGCCAAGCAAGGCTGGCGCCAATGCGCGCGGCGCAGGCGAGGATGTGCGCGCGGGGGACATCATCCTGTCCGCAGGCAGCCGGGTCGGCCCGGCAGAGATCGCCCGGCTGGTCTCGGCCGGTGTCACCGAGGTGCAAGCCCGTGCGCGGCTGCGTGTTGCAGTCATGTCGACCGGCGATGAACTGGTGGCACCCAACACGGCTCCGGGCCCCCATGGCATCATGGACACAAACCGTCCCATGCTCTCTGCCCTGATCGACGCGTTTGGACACGAACTGATCGATCTTGGCATGCAGCCGGACCGTCCCGAAGGGATCCACGCGGCGCTGGACCGGGGCGCTGCGGAAGCCGATGCCATCCTGACAACGGGCGGGGCGTCGGCGGGTGATGAGGATCATATCTCGCGGCTGCTGCGCGAAGACGGCTCGGTCACAACATGGCGGATTGCCGTGAAGCCCGGACGGCCTCTGGCACTGGGGCTTTGGCAAGGCACACCCGTATTCGGCTTGCCGGGCAACCCGGTCGCTGCACTTGTCACCGCCCTGATCTTTGCACGCCCCGCCCTTGGGCTTCTTGCCGGCAGAGGTTGGGTGGAGCCGCAAGGTTTCACGGTTCCAGCCGCGTTCGAGAAATCCAAGAAAGCCGGACGACGTGAATACCTGCGGGCCCGGTTGAACGCGGACGGCGCGGCGGAGGTTTTCCGCTCCGAAGGCTCCGGTCTTATCGGTGGGTTGTCCTGGGCGAACGGCATGGTGGAACTGCCAGACGAGGCCATCGAGATCACGCAAGACACGCCCGTCAGATACCTGCCTTACACCTCATTCGGGCTGGGGGCGTGACGACCCGGCAATCTGTCCGCAATCAGGCCGCTCTCCTGACAGCCGCATACTATGCAGTGCTGTTCATGGTGCTGGGCGCGCATCTTCCCTACTGGCCTGTCTGGCTGGCTGAGTGGGGGCTTACCGAGGCCGAAATCGGTGAATTGCTGGGCTGGACGACATTGGCGCGGATTGTCGGATCAACGGTCTTGCCAGCGCTCGCCGACCGGTTTGCCATCCGTCGGGGCATGGTCGCCATGACGGCGCTGGCAGCCGCCTGCGTCTCGGCGGTTCTGCTGGCAGGTGTCGAGACATATGCCGGGCTGATGGCCGTCTGCCTTGCCGGAGCCCTTGCCATCGCCCCGCCGGTGCCATTGGGCGAGGCATTGGGCGTGCGCGCATCCGAACAGTTTCAGTTCTCGTACCCTGTCATCCGGGCCGCGGGCTCTGCCGGGTTTCTTGCGGCCAACCTCGGGGTGGGGGCCGTGATCGGGCAGTGGGGCCCGGACATCGTGCTCTGGATCGGCCTGATAGGTTTCGTTGCAGTGGCAATCCTTGGCCTGATCCATCCAGGCGGAGGAGCCGAGGCCAGCACCGGCATGGGACGCACCAATGCCGCTGACATCCGAGCGCTGCTCAGCTCCCCTGTCTTTCCCCTGCTCGGCGTGACCGCAGCACTGGGTCAGGGCGCGCACGCCGTCTACTACGCGTTCTCTGTACTGGACTGGCAGACACGCGGCATATCCGCTGTGACCACAGGGCAGCTTTGGGCATTCAGCGTACTGGTCGAGACAGTGTTCATGCTGACCGTCGGCAGGGCGTGGGTCGCACGGTTGGGACCCGCAAAGGCACTGGGGCTGGCCGCGCTGGCGGGCGTCCTGCGCTGGGCCGCAATGGTGTCAGGCCCTACCGGGTTGGCCTTGTGGGGGCTGCAAGGCCTGCACGCCCTGACCTTCGCGCTGGGACATCTTGCGGCGATCGCCTTTGTTGCGGCCGCGATCCCTGCACAGCTGGTCGCCACGGCACAGGGCGTCGTCTCGGGCGTACTGGCAGGCGGGATCCACGCATGCGCACTCTTCGTAGCAGGATCAGTGATTGCATGGGGCGGCGTAGAAGCCGGATACGCCATGTCCAGCGCCATGGCCGCAGCATCAGCCGGGCTGGCGCTTGTCTTGATGTCAGTATGGCAAGGTCAAAGGCTGATGGAACCCGGCGAGACCTAGCGCTCGCATCAGGCCATATCATCTTTGGGATCGGCAACCGGATCGAAAGCCCCCACAAGACCGCCAAGCAGCACGAATGCACGTCCGGGCCGGGTCTCGGCAATCTCGACCAGTTTCGGGTCGGCACCCAGATCTGTGGCCGCACGTCCAAGCATTCGGCCATAGGACGCCGCAAAACGGATCGCGAGAGCGCGGAACTCTGGATCGCTGCGCAGCCGTGCCCTGACAAGCGCCAGGGAGATCTCGTCCGAAACTTCACCGAGTGAAGTGATCTCAGCCCCCCGCTCGCCCAAGGCATACCGATGCCATAGAGCAGCCGGGGCATGTTCGAAACTCAGATCTTCCAGATGGACCTTGTCGTCAGCCAATGCCTTCGAGATCGCTTGGGACTGAACAAGCACAGCGGCGATATCAGGGTCCCCAGCCGCCGCTTTCACTGCCGCAGGAGCCTTGCCCCGGCCGGCCTGACCATCAAGCGTGCGCAGTGCAGCGCCCCAATTGATCGGCGCCCTCGGCACCGAGCGCGGCAGGTTGGCGAAAGGCAACTCGGCGTCCGACAGGGCCGCATCAGGCGCCACATCCGCCTTGTTTGCGTGCAAATCCATCAATGG
>JBGCFK010000562.1:0-4152 GCA_045106875.1 Paracoccaceae bacterium
ATGACGTAGGGGATCGTGTCTCCGCCATCGACTTCCTGGCGCGCCACGTTCGAACGCGCCCCGTCCGCGCCAATCACCATCCTTGTGGGCAGATCATGCTGTTCGCCAGCCTTGTCCCGGTAGCGCACGGTCGGCAGGCCATCTGCATCCCTATCAATACGTGTGAATGTACCAGTGTGACGTTCAGCCCCCGCGTCGCCTGCCCGGATGCGCAGGAATTCGTCGAAGTGCTCGCGGTCTACCATGCCGACAAAGCCGTTTTCGATGGCAATATCCACTTTGTTGGCTGTGGGCGAGATCATCCGTGCGGTGTTGATCTTTGCGACCAGTTGTCCGTCCGGGACGTTGAAATCCTTGATCAGTCGCGGCGGAATCGCACCGCCGCAGGGCTTGATGCGTCCGGCCCTGTCAAGCAGCGCCACGCGGCGTCCACTTGCTGCAAGCTTTTCGGCAGCCGTGGCCCCTGACGGACCGCCCCCGACAACTACAACGTCATAGCGCATGATTTCACTCCGCTGGAATCCGGGCCGCTTCCACAAGGGACCGGTTCCGGGTGATTGTGGGTTGGATGGCGCGTGCTGCGATGGCCGCGGCCACCAGGAACAGCGCCCCTTCGATCAGGAAGACGATGGCGTAGGCTTCGGCCAGCATGCCAAGGCTCGCGCGCAACACATCCAGTGCTGTCGCGCCAAATGTTGCGCCCAGAGCGAAGCCCAGCGATTGTGCTGCACCGAAGACGCCCATGCGGGTACCTTCGCGCGCGGTGTATCCTTCTGAGGCCAGCCCCATCATTGCGCCGATGGCCGCCACTGCGAAGATGCCGTTGGAAAAACCAAGCGCCATGACGTTCGCCGTGATCGGCCAGCCCGGGCCGGACGCGCCGCCCAGACCCAGCGCCAGCAGACAGAGCCCGGAACCGATGCAGCCCCCGATCATGAACACGCGTGTCAGGGTGTGCCCGCCAAAGATCAGTCCAGTGCCGAAGACGAGCAGCATACCCATCAAGGCACCGGCGTGAAGCATTCCACCAAGTGCAGTGGACTCGCCGGGTGTCATGCCGAAGACATGGCCGCCAAAGGGTTCGAGGATCAGATCCTGCGTGTTGTAGGCCAGCATCGCGACAAAGACGAAGATGGTGAAAATACGTGCCTTGGGATCGTCCCAGACTTCGCGCAAAGCGGCGCTGAAGCCGATGCGGGAGCGTTGCGGCGTTGCCTCCGCTTGGACGCGTTTCTCCAACCCCCAAAGCGCCAGTGTCGTAACGGCCATGCAAATAACGGCAACGCAAAGGCTGACCTGGATCAGCCGGGACCCTGAATATGGGTCAAGCACTTGTCCGATAGTGATGCCACTCGCGGCAAGGCCTGCAATCATCAGGATCCAGACGAGCGATCCGGCTGCCGTCTTGCGCTCGGGCGCAACATGGGCTGCCAGCATCGCAAGCAGGTTCGTGGCCGATGCGCCGAGGCCCAGCCCGACACAGGTGAACGCCGCGATGGCCAGCGCGAGGCCGGGCCAGAATGCAGTTTCCATCCATGCCGTCGCAGTGGCTGCTCCCACGGTTCCTGTAGCCAGAACAGCCATGCCGCCTAGGATCCAGGGTGTGCGTCGCCCACCCTTGTCCGCGCCATGCCCCCATTTCGGGCGCAGCAACTGGAAACCGTGATATAGGCCAACCAGCATGGCGGGGATCACAGCCAGCAGACTCAGCTCTACTATCATCACCCGGTTGATGGTGGCAGTGCACAGGACCACCACAGCGCCAAGTGCAGTTTGCACCAACCCAATGCGGATGATTGACGCCCAGCCGAGTGTCATGGTGCAACTCCGAGCATCGAGCCAAGTGCCAGTGCCGCGGCCATCATACCGGATACGTAGAGCAGAATGCCCGTTCCGTTATACCAGGGGGCAAGTCCTTTCGGGTCCGTCAGCAAACGCCGCATAAGCAGGATCTGGCCCAGCAACACTATGGCAACCACGCTCGCGTGGATGGGCGCGTCCCATGCAAGGAGTAACGCGACTACAACCGCCTGAGGTATGGCCATGACCCAGCAGGCCAGCCGTGCAGCCCGCTCGGGACCAAGAGTAACAGGCAGGGAGTTCAATCCCATCTGTCGGTCGCCCTCCAGCGCCTTGAAGTCGTTCAACGTCATGATGCCGTGCGCGCCGATCCCGTAAAGCAGCGCGATCAGCACAGTTTGCCATGGAGGTGCGCTCGCGGCCATGACGGCGGCCCCTGTGAACCATGGCAGGCTTTCATAGGACAGGCCGCAGAGGCCCGGACCCCACCAGCCCGACCGCTTCATACGGACGGGTTCCGCAGAATAAGCCCAGGCTGCGGCGACGGCGACAATGGTTGCGCCGAAGCCCCAAGGGCCGAGTTGCGCGCCCACGGCGAGAGAGACTGCAGACCAGACCCAGGCAATCCAAAGACCCCAACGTCCGGGCAACCTGCCAGACGGGATCGGGCGATTGGGCTCGTTGATGGCATCCACGTGACGGTCGCACCAGTCATTCGCGGCCTGGCTCATTCCGCAAACGAGGGGTCCGGCAAGCAGAATGCCAAGAACCAGCATGCCTGGATTTTCCAGAAGCGGTATGCCTGCGGACACTGCGCCGCACAGATATGCCCACATCGGCGGGAACCACGTGACGGGCTTCAACACCTCCAGCATTGCTGAGGGTTGGGGCAGCGCTCGCGCGTGTCTATCCAGACTCACTGACATACCGTCAGTAAAGCATGACAGTCGCCTCAGGAAAAGTGTAAATCTGAGTTTACACATCGAATAGCTTTTTGATCAGCTTTCGTATCGGGTATTTCCCCGCCTGCTGGTGTCGATTGGAAGGTCCATGAACACGGGCTGGTGTGCCCGTTGCGAGCATGCTTGTCGCGGACACAGTGAACAATTGATGCCAATCGGGCTGAACAGAGTTCTGTCCTCCAGATTGAAGGCATCGGCATAGGCAACGCGGGATGCGTCTTCGATCGAGCATCCCATGGCCAGTGCCAATCGGCGGTCCTGGCTGTCGCGGCTGAAGACCGGGCGCTCGGCGGTGCGGCTCAACGTGAAAAAACGCTCGTTGTCGGGCAGTTCCACGAATTGCGGGATAATCACGCCAGGTGAGCGAAACGCCGTATGGATGTTCCATACCGGGCACGCGCCACCATGCTCTGCAAGATGGAAGCTCGTGGAGTTGAACCGCTTGGTCACGTTCCCCGCCTTGTCCACACGGAGGAAAAAGAATGCGACCCCTCGCGCGCCGTCGCGTTGTAGCGTCGTCAGGCGGTGGCAGACCTGCTCGAACGACACGCCAAACCGGGCCGCGAGCCGGTCGATATCATAGCGGTTCGACTCGGCGGCCTCATGGAATGTGTCGTAAGGCATCAGGTATGCAGCCGCGAAGTAATTCGCCAATTCCGCCTGGCACCGCGCCAGCCCGCGTTCCGAGGTGATGCTGCTGCGCGCAGTGATCTCGTCCAGCGCATGCCCCAGTTCCAGCAGGCAGATCATATGCGCAAGCTGGAACACGCGGTTCTGATGGTCGAGAGCCTCGGAGAGGTGAACAATTGCGGCATCGGCATCGTAGTCACGGAGGGCGCTGCCCATTTCGTCGACCGAGCCTGTCCGCATGGCGATGCCGTGCTTGTCGGCCAGCCGGGCTTTCAGGACAGCATAGACGTCATCGGGCTCACAAGGGGCCTCGGATCGCAAGTCTTCCGCCGCGCGCTCCAGCCTGTCGAAGTGATTCAGATTTCCGCGGAAAAAATCATGGATGATGGTTTCAGGCGTACTTGCGGTCAAAGCTTCCTGCCCCGGGCGTTCCTGCCGCATCACGCGTTCCATTGCGGTTCGGTGGCTGCGATAGAGCGTCAGGAAATGTTCGACCAGCCGCGGCGCATGGTCGATGGCGCCCCGCAGTTCCTGCAGATCGGGAGGTGAGCTGCCAAATAGTGGATCCTGCAGGCTGTGGCGCAGAACGGCGAGTTGCGTCGCGCCTTCGTCCTGCACCAGATCGCGCCAGTCCACGCCGTAAGTATCAGAAATCGCCATTAACATCTGTACAGAGAGCGACCGCTGGTTGTTTTCGAGCAGGTTCACATAGGTCGCGCTGATTCCCAGCCGCCGTGCCATCTCTGCCTGCGTTTGCCGG
>JBGCFK010000563.1:0-2975 GCA_045106875.1 Paracoccaceae bacterium
AGCCACTCGCGGTCATGGTCCTGCGCAGGTGCTGCCGTGATCAGCATGAAACGTTCATCGGCCAGCGCCATGATGGACATTTCGGTGACGATCCGGCCATTCTCGTCGGCAAAGGAGCCAAGCCCGATCCTGCCTTCTTTCGGCACGTTCCCGGTGATCATCGAGTTGAGCCACGCTCGGGTGCCATCTCCCGCCAGCATGTACCGAGAGAAGCCGGGCAGATCGAGGATCCCCGCGGCATCGCGCACGGCCTCGCATTCTTCGCGCACGCGCGGCTCCCACGGGCCTTCGCGGGTCCAGACCTGCGTGGCCTCTTCCGAGGTGTCGTCGCCGTCCTGCGCGTACCACAGCGCCCGTTCCCAACCACCGAACGCGCCCATCTGCCCGCCCATGGCCTTGATCTTGTCGTGCACGGGGCTCAGGCGTTTGTCACGACCAGCGGGCCATGCGTAGTGCGGGAAGTGCATCCCATATTCATGACCATAGGTCTCGAGCGCCTTCGCCAGGCAATAGTCGTGATCCGCCCAACGCCCGTAGCGGCGCGGATCGATGGCCCACATATCAAGCTCGGTCTGCCCGTGCATGATCCACTCGCAAAGAGCCTTGCCCGCACCGCCGCCCTGCGCGATTCCGAAGGTGAACGAGTGACCCTCGAACGCGTTCTTCACGCCCGGCATCGGCCCGACCATTGGCAGGCCATCAGGCGCGTACGGGATCGGACCGTTGATGTTGCGCCCGACACCTGCCGTGCCCAGAAGCGGAAGGCGCTCCATCGCGTCTTCGATGTAGAACTCCAGCCGCTCAAGATCGTCGGGGTAAAGCTGGAAGCTGAAATCATCGGGCATCGGATCGTCCGGGGTGACCCAGTGCGCCTTGCAGTTGCGCTCGTAGGGGCCGAGGTTCAGACCGGTCTTCTCCTGACGCAGATAATAGCTGATATCGACGTCGCGGATGATGGGCAGCTTGCGGCCATGTTCCTTGGACCATGCTTCCAGCTCGGCGATCGGTTCGGTCAGGAAGTACTGGTGCGACATCACCACCATGGGGACCGTGCGTCCGCCGAAGGGCTTGAACATTTCGCCAATGCGCTGCGCGTAGTAGCCCGCACAGTTGACAACATATTCGCAACGGATATCGCCTTTGGGAGTTTTGACGATCCAATCATCGCCAACGCGGTCCATGCCTTCGACTGGGCAGAACCGCTCGATCCGCCCGCCAGCCTCGCGCGCACCCTTGGCAAGCGCCTGGGTCAATTGCGCAGGGTCGATATCGCCGTTCAGCGGATCCCACATGCCCCCTGCCAGATCATGGGTTTCCATGAAGGGGTGGTATTGCAAGAGCTCTTCAGGGCTGCGTATATTCATCTCCAGACCCTGATAGCGCCCCACGCCCGCGACCCGTTCGAACTCCTGCATCCGCTCCTTCGAGTGCGCGAGGCGGACGGAACCCGTCACATGGTAGTTCATCGGGTAGTCGACATCGTCGCCAAGCGTTCGGTAAAGTTCGGCCGAGTAGCGCTGCATGTTCATCACAGCCCAGGATCCGGCGAAGTTCGGGACATTGCCCGCGGCGTGCCATGTAGATCCGGCTGTCAGCTCATTCTTCTCCAGCAGTATGCAGTCGGTCCAGCCGGCCTTTGCAAGGTGGTACAGCGTTGACGTGCCGACGACGCCGCCGCCGATAATGACCACTCGGGCCGTGGATGGGATGTCTGCCATGGGAAGCTCCCTCAGTTGAGCGCAAGACGGACTGCAAGCCCGCCGAAAACAATCGCGCAGATCCGGTTCATGGTCCGGCCTGCGCTTCGTAGGACATCGGCAAAGAACCCCGCGACGACACCGTAGGTGCAGTTGAACGGGATGCTTACCAGCGAAAAGATAACGCCCAGAACAGCGATCTGGGCCCATAGCGGGCCAATGGCTGGGTCGGTGAACTGGGGCAGGTAGGCCAGGACAAAGACCGACACTTTGGGATTCAACAGGTTGGTCAGTGCGCCGCGCCGGAAGGCGGACCAGACATCGGCGGCACCCTCGGCATCCGGATCAGGCGGTGGTGCACGCCATATCTGTATGGCCAGATAGATCAGATAGGCGGCTCCAACATAGCGGAGAATGTCATAGGCCAGCGGACTTGTGCGGATCAGAGCGGCCACACCGAGTACAGCAAAGGCGGTGTGCGAGAGCGAGCCGAGCGAAACGCCAAGACCTGCCATGAAACCCGCGCGGGGCCCACCTGCTGCACCAGACGCGCTGATGAACATCATATCCGCCCCCGGTGTCAGATAAAGCGCAACCGAAGTGACAAGGAAGGCAACAATGGTGACAAGTTCAAACTCGGGCAACTGCCGTCCCCTCAATAAACAGGCGGCGCGATCACCCAGATCGCGATGCAGGGCTCCTCGCCCGGGTTGCGCCAAAGATAGGGCTCGCCGGCAAACCGGAAGCTGTCTCCTGATCCAAGCAGGAACTTGCGTCCATCTATAGTCAGTTCCAACTGGCCCGAGACGATGTAGCCTGCCTCCTCGGTTGGCCTTCTGGCAGGCGCGTCCAGTGCAGCGCCGGGCTGAAAAACCGACCTGACGATCTCGAAAGAACCACCAAGATCGGGCGACAACAGTTGCTCGACCAACCCTTCCTCGGACGAGCCAAGGCTGCGCCAATTGTCAGCGCGCACGATATATCCGCGTTCTTCGGGCGCGGCTTCGGGCGCACCGAACAGGAACGACATGGGTTGGTCCAACGCGTCCGCCAGCTTGCGCAGGTCCGCAATCGTGGGTTCGGCAAGATTGCGCTCGATCTGTGAAAGCCAGCCAACGGACCGGCCAACCTTCAGCGCAAGTTCTGTCAGGGTCAGTCCACGCGCTTTGCGTAAGGCACGAAGATCCCCACCGACGCCCTGCGCCCGTTCGACCATGTTCATTGCTGTCGTCATCACATTCCTCAACGCACCTTGCCCCGGCGAATCGGAAAGCCTGG
>JBGCFK010000564.1:0-4852 GCA_045106875.1 Paracoccaceae bacterium
GCGCAGATGTGGTCGTGCTTCTGGGCGCCGTTCTGGCCGGGGCCGCAAGGCGCGTACAGTCTGCAAGCCCCCTGCCTTTGATTGATGGTGGCCGGGCTGGTGCGCTCATGGCCAAGGCAATGGCGGAGCTTGCTGCACCCAAACCCATGACAGGCACCTATGCGCAGCGGGCAGGAGGCGGACTGAACGAAGTCTCGCAATCTCTGGCAACACTCCAGAACCCAAGTGAATGATCTTCATCTTGCCAAAAATACCTCGGGAGCGCGACGGCAGAGCCCTCGCCGACTTCCGCAGAACCAGATGACGCCTCGGAACTTGGGTCTACAGCTCAGCCAGACAGCACTCTGCCCAAACACGTAAGACCTGCCACGCAGCAGTAAAGTCATCAAATTCCATGGCCTCTTCCGGATTGTGACTGCCATTCTCGTTGCGCACGAATATCATTGCAGATGGCACGCCCTGCCCCGCAAACACAGCACAATCATGACCACCGCCAGAGGGCAGCTCAATTGCCTCTACGCCCTGGCTTTGGGCCGCAGCCATCAGGCCTTTGCGCAACACAGGATCCATCGAAGCCTCTGATGCGCGGGTATGTGTACCCAAATCAATCGCGATGCCGCGACGTGCCGCGATGTCTTCGGCACAAAAGCGAAGGAAGACGTCGAACCGGTCGAGCACTGCCGGATCCGCACTTCTGAAATCCAGAGTGAAGTCCAGCGCACCCGGAACTTTCGTGATGCCATGCTGTGCGGGGTCAGTGGTGAATTGTCCAATAGTCAGCACGAGGTCGTGGCCTGCCTGCTCCAGCTTGATCCATTCCGCCTCGAGACGGCCGGCCAGTTCGGCACCGGCGAGAACTGCGTCCCTGCGGCTGGCTCGCGGCACCCCGCCCGCATGGGTGGTCTGGCCCCGGATCGAGGCATATCGATAGCGAACATTGCCACGGATGGCCGTGACCACCCCGACCGGCGCCCCCTTTTCGACAAGCACAGGACCTTGCTCGATATGCAACTCGACAAACGCAGCGATGCGCGCAGGGTCCAGCAAGGCGCGACCGTCTCGGATGGGCTGAGGATCGAAGCCCTCAGCCTCCATATGTTCGGCCAGCGTCCGGCCGGTATCGGCTCTTTTCACACGATCCGGCGTGTCTCGAGGCAACAAGCCAAACGCAGCGCGCGAGCCAAGGTAATGTTCGGGGAACCAGATCATCTCCTCGGCCCGGATTGCCATCAGGACCACATCGCAGGGCGGCGGCGGTCCAGAGGCCAGATGCTCCAGCAAGGCCAGCCCGGCCAGCACGCCGGCGGCCCCATCGAAATTACCGCCATGAGGTACAGAATCGACGTGTGAGCCAGTCATCAGTACAGGCGCATTCCTGTCCTGCCCCGGCAGAGCCACATAGAGATTTCCGATAGCATCGGTATGGTGCTCCAGGCCAATCCTGTCAGCCTCCCTCCGGATCAGGGCGTGGGCGAATGCCTCCCCTGCCCCAAACGTGTCACGGGTGATGCCCGGCGGATCGACGGTTTCGCGCGCCAGTTCGTCAAACAGACGCCGCGCCCGGTCAAGCGGGGTCAATAGAGCGCCTCGGGCACAAAGGTCACGATCCCGGGCCAAAGGATGATCAGTGTCACCATGACCAACATCGCGAACACAAAAGGCGCAATTCCACGATAGACGTCCGACAATTGCCCACGCCCGCGAACGCTCTGCACAACATAGAGGTTCATACCGACAGGCGGCGTGATCAGCGCAAGCTCCATCATGATCACCAGAAAGATGCCGAACCAGACCGGGTCAATGCCAAGATGCAGCACCACGGGCATCACGACCGGCACGGTGCCGACCATCATGGACAGCGTCTCGAGGAAGCATCCAAGGACAAGATAGAAGACCACCAGCAGCCATATCATCTCGATAGGCCCAAGTCCCAGCCCGGTGACATAACGGGTCATCGCCTGAGGTACCCCCAGAATGCCAACGATAAAGTTCAGGAAGAATGCTGCCGAGATGATGAAGATCAGCATGGCCGAGGTTCGCGTTGTGGCGATGAACGCTTCGTGCAGCATGGAAAAGCTGAGCGTGCCATTGCTTGCGGCCAGTGCAAAGGCCAGCACCACGCCCAGCGCGGCTGCCTCGGTCGGGGTCGCCCAGCCGCCATAGATGGCACCCATGACGACAACGAATATACCCAAAGGCGGAAGCAGATGCCGCAATCGGCGCAGGCGCTCGGCGCGGGGCGGACTGGTCGTGACACGTTCGGCGATGGACGGGCGCAGCAGCGCCGCCACTGCAACAATCGCCATGAACAACAACGTCAGCAAGATCCCCGGTACAATCCCCGCCGCAAAGAGCTGCCCGATCGAGGTATTCGTCAACGCGCCATAGATGATCAGGTTCACGGAAGGTGGGATCAGGATGCCCAGCGTCGCGCCCGCAGCAATGGTACCCAGCACAAGCGGCTCGGAATAGGCCCGGCGTTTGAATTCGTCCAGTGCCACCGTACCGATGGTTGCAGCCGTTGCGACCGAAGACCCGGACACTGCCGCGAACAGCGAACAGGCCCCGATATTCGTATGCAGCAACCCGCCTGGCAATCGGCTCAGCCAGTCAGACAAGCTGTCATACATGTTCTTGGTGATACCCGAGCGCAGCAGGATCTCGCCCAGCAGCACGAAGAGCGGGATCGTGGTCAGGAGGAAATCATTCATCACCGACCAGAGGTTGGTGCCGAAGCTGAAGAGAACAGGCGGGCCAAAATAGACAAGCGCCCCCAGCACGCCTGCCGCGAGCATAGCGACCCCCACATGAAGACCGATGAACATCAGGCCAAGCATGATGACAAATCCGATGAGCGAGCCGGTGATGTCGATCATCGTCTGGCGTCCTCGATTTCCTCGGCAACAGTGGGCGGGGCAAGCACACGATCGGCATGGGCAAGACCCTGTCGCAGTGCGATGAGGCCGCGCACAGCCATCCAAAGCGCGGTCAGCCCGAACAGACAAAGTCCGGCAAGCCACATGGATTGCGGTAGCCAAAGCGGCGTTTGCAGCGGAGTTGAGGCAACCGACCCGAAAGCAAGGCTGTCAGCCAGTGTGGCCCATGCCATGTAGGCCATGAAAGCCGCAGCGACAGCCAGACAGAGATACGCCAGAAGATTGAGGACAGCTTGCGTACGCGGCCCAAGCCTGACCAGAAGAACGTCGATACGTGTATGCGCGCGCTCGGCGGCCGCGAGAGCCATGCCAAAGGTCGAGGTTATGGCAACCACATAGCCGCCAATCTCGTCGACACCCTGGATCGAGATGTTCAGCAGCTTGCGCCCCAGGATCTCGGCTACGATGAGGAACGAAAGCCCAAGACAGGCATAGCCCGCGAGAATACCTATCAGGCGCATGAGCCTGCCAGACGGGTGGTTTCGTGACTGAGATCTACGCCCCGGTGCAAAACCGGGGCGTCACTTGGCATGTTGATAGTCATTTCAGCTCGATGCCGCGCACCTTGCCAACGGTCGCATTCCAGATGCTGGTGCATTCGGCAAAGCCCGCATTGCAGGTCTCGGCCCAGCCGGGCAGCACTTTCTCCATGGTTGCCTTGGTGACGGCAGCCTGATCGGCGGGCGTGGGTTCGACGAGGGTCATGGAGAACTTGGTGTAGTTCTCACACCCCTCTCCGCCCGTATTGCACGCAATTGCCCAGCCATTGTTCTCCATGGCCAGATCCCAGAAACTTTGCTCGAAGCCTGCAAATTCAGCCTCCAGCTTGGCCTTCTCTGCGTCCGAAAAGCTGTTCCACTTGTCCATGTTCATGAAGTGACCGTTCACGGACCACGAGATGCCAAGCGGCAGGAAGTGTGTCGTCACCTCGGGCCAATTGCCCGTGTTGCCAGATGTGGGGGACGTGATGGCGCAATCGACGACGCCGCGCTGCAAGGCCGGATAGACCTCCTTGAAGCTCATGGTCACGGGCGTCGCACCAACTGCTTCCAGCAAAGCCGACATCGAGGCCGTGTAGGAACGCACTTTCAGCCCGGACAGGCTTTGGAGTGAGGTGATCTCGGCATTGCAGTAGAAGACCTGTGGACCATATGGCCACAACGCCAGCACCTTGGCATTGAACTTCTCGGCGGCACGTTTCTCCAGTTCGGGGCGGAACGCGTCAATGGCGGTCTTCAGCTGGCCCATGTCGGTTGAGACACCGATCAGGTCGACACCTTCAAGGAAGGCATCGTCCCGCGCCGCAGCCCCCACAGTGGACTGGACAATGTCGAATGCACCAGTGCGCACCATGCGCAGCGTGTCCTGCATGTCGACACCCACCACATCAAGCGGGTTGAAGTTGATTGTCAGCGGAATGCCCGTCTTGGCCGAAAGGCTTTCGTAGAATTCCTTCTCCAGCGCTGTGTGGAATTTGTGGGTCGAGACAAGGCCCGTTGCACGGATCGAGGTCTCGGCACTGGCCGTTGTCGCCAGCAAGGCCGCAGCAGCGGCAATCAGGATCGTCTGTTTCATAGCTCGGTAGCTCCCTTCGGGATTGGTCCTGGACTACGGATGGGGCGGACTACGGGATTGCAGCCCTGGCATGCCGGGCAATATCGATCCGGCGCGCGCACCAGATCCGATCGCCAAGAGCGGCAAGATGGTCGAGGATCCCGGTCACCGCGCGAAACCGCGCCGGCCTGCCCGCAATCCTCAGATGATAGCCGATCGACAGGGTCGAGGATCGGCCACGTTCGGCTTCTGACAGCAACTGGTCCAGCGCGTCACGGACATAGTCGATCATGTCCTCAGCGCGCACAAACCCATTGGGGTGGAAGAACTTCATGTCATTGGTGTCGAGATTGTAGGGCACG
>JBGCFK010000565.1:0-2653 GCA_045106875.1 Paracoccaceae bacterium
GCCTGTATCGGTAACGGCATCATGCTTCCCAATATGCTCGCATGGGTCATGCGCCGCCTGCCTGCAGAAATGCGTGGGCGCGGCACAGGGATGTGGACCGGCGCATTCTTTCTCGGACAGTTTTTGGCGCCGCTTGTCACCGCTGCTGTCATTGGAGCGACCTCGGGCCTCGCCAATGCGCTGCTTGCCTATGCGGTAGTGATCGGGGTTGGTGCGATTGTTACAGCGATGCTGCGTTCCCGTATGGGCGAAATGGAACACGCTGAGTGATGTCGCGGCAGTTTCCCACAATTGATATCGACCCATTCAACGAAGTCTTTTTGACCGATTCCCATGCGCATCACGCGGCTTTGCGTGACGTACAAGCGAGATCTGGCTGAAAGACGTATGACCGACACGCCGCCTATCCTCTATTTCGCTCCCTCAACTTGCGCTCGGGTCACTATGACGGCGCTGGAAGAGATCGGACAGCCATTTGAGACCCGCCTGATCGCCTTTATGGCGGGCGAGCATCGGCGGCCCGACTATCTGTCCATCAACCCCTCTGGGAAGGTCCCGGCGTTGGATATCGGCAACGGGGTTGTTACGCAGAATGGATCGATCCTGCTCTACCTCGCGCGGACCTATCCCGATGCCAGGCTGCTGCCACTGACCGACGATCCGCTGAAGGATGCCGCGATAATTTCGGCCCTGTTCCGTTTCTCAAGCGACCTGCATCCCTTGGTGACGCGTTTCGTGCTGCCAGGGATGATGCTCACATCGCAAGACGGTGCGCCGCACGTCCGCGAAAAGGCGGAAGAGGTGCTCTTGCAGCAACTCAATCCGATAGCTGCGCTCTTGAATGGGCAACCTTGGTTCCTTGGGCGGGAATGGTCGATCTTGGATGCTTATCTCGCGTGGGTATGGTTCCGCATAAAGGGTGCCGGTTTCGATAGAGCTACGTTTCCCGAGATCGAGTCTCACTATGAGCGGGCCATGGATCGTCCTTCTGCCAAAGCCGCTCTCGAACGTGAGGCACGCGCGCACAAAGAATTAGAACAGCGCGGTCTCGCATTCACACCACCAAAAGTTGCGAGTTAGTTTGGCATGCAGCTCTGTAGCTGCGTGTCTGCGGTAAAAAAATTGAGAGGAAAAACAATGACTGAGGCACCAATCCGCCGAGTAGTCACAGGCCATGACGCATCGGGCCAGGCCATCATTCAGGAAGACGGGCAAGTCTCGCGCATCCAGCGCATCGGCGGCGATACCGGACCAATGTTTTACGAAGTTTGGAACACTCGCGCCTCGCCCGCTCCAATTGACCCTGCTTCGGGCGAACCTCCCGAAGAGGGTATTATCCTTGCTCCTCCTAGCAACGGCACGCGTATCCGTGTGCTAGACATTCCGCCAGACGATCCCTCGCTTGCTGATAGGACGCCCGAAGAAGCGCGAGCGCATTTCGCAGAGATTGGCGCAGCGGATGCGTCTTCCTTTGACGGCAAGGAGTCTCGCCATGCCCATATGCACCGCACCGAAACTGTCGACTATGGCATCGTTCTGGACGGTGAGATCGTCCTCATCATGGACGAAGGCGAGACGACGGTGCGTGCGGGAGACATTGTTGTCCAGCGCGGCACCAACCATGGGTGGGCCAATCGCACGAACAAAAACTGCCGCATTGCTTTCATCCTAATCGACGGTGAATTCAGCGAAGAGTTGAAGGGTTGATATGCGATTAGCAACATTGAAATCGAATTCTGCTGACGGGCAACTGGTGGCGGTATCTCGTGACAGCTCGCGCTACTTGGCTATTGGCGACGAAATACCCAATCTGCTGGCGGCAATGGAGCAGTGGGACGCCACCGAGTCGGTGCTGGCTCAGTTGGGGGATCGGCTCGATCAGGGCGAGGGAGAGCCGTTTGACGCATCGAATTGCGCCGCGCCGCTGCCGCGTAGCTGGCAATGGCTCGACGGGTCCGCTTTTTCTACACATGGCGAATTGATGCAGATCGCTTTCGGTCTCGACCCGATCGAGTCGGAGAAACCACTGATGTATCAAGGGATGTCGGATCGCTTCCACGGTCCGACCGACAGTGTGCCCTTGCCCAGCATGGAGCACGGAATAGATTTTGAGGGCGAATTCGGTGTGATCGTCGACTATGTGCCTATGGGCACCAGCGCCGCAGACGCCATGAAGCACATCAAGTTGATCGTGCAGATCAACGACTGGTCGCTGCGCGCGATTGCTCCCGTCGAAATGAAGACCGGTTTTGGCTGGGTGCAAGCCAAGCCTGCCTGTTCTATGGCGCCGTTTGCGGTCACGCCGGGTGAACTGGGCGATGGCTGGAAGGATGGGCGTGTCTGCCTCGATCTCGAAATCGACTGGAATGGCAAACGCTTCGGAGGCGCCCATGGCCGGGAGGCGACAGACAACGAAAAAAAAATGCTGGAGAGTCTCGTCTGCCCGATCAGCCAGCGCCCTCTCGACTATGACCGGGACGCGCAGGAGCTGATCTCTCGCAGCGCCAATCTGGCGTTTCCCATCCGCGACGGCATCCCGATCATGCTCCCCGACGAGGCGCGCGCGCTCGACTGAACGACGTCTTTCGTGATGGGATGCCACCGATATCTCTAGGGTGAGTCTGACGTCTCTTTATCGTAGCAATGCACGCTG
>JBGCFK010000566.1:0-2944 GCA_045106875.1 Paracoccaceae bacterium
ACAATCCGCCAACGCCGTTTGCAACACCAAAAACAGGCGGCATAATCAATCACGCAAACGAACCAGAGCCTCCAATGCTCAACCCGCTCTGATGTGCCATTTTATAGGACGACGGACAGTATGAGCTTTATGTTCGGGTCGACCAGACCGACTGCTTCCAGCATGAATGTCTCGTAGCCGCTGGGCCTGCAAACCCTCTTGCCAAAGAGGGCCTGATAGTCTGCGGGCGCCAGCTCCCCAACTCGGGAGCAATAGCCAATGATCTGCCGGAAGATCGGATCAGACCAGTCGAGACTGTGCATCGAAACTTTGTGTCGTCACTCAATCGCCCAAGAAAATCTCAGTTTGGTCGAAGCCAGACCAAGCTGACGTCATATGCGTGGTCTTAGACCGGGGGCTGCAGATGTGCACCCCAGTCATTGATGAAGTCGATCTTGAAGTACGGCTTTCCGTCCGAGACCTTCAACGCAACATTTGCAACGTCGACAGCGAACCCACCTGTGGGGTGTCGTTCGTTCGTAAACGGGGCCCAATCGTCGTCGGTAACAAATCGGATCCGACCCGTCTTCGGCGCGGGTAGGGCCTCCATCAGTCTTCTTGGGCGGACGACTTCAACAACGCGCGTTGCATCGCGCTGTGCATGAAGACATGGCAAGTCCAACACCATGCAATCTGGATGATCCCAGGGTTGGCGCCGATCGTGTTTGTGTTGGCATTACAGAGCGCTGTGAAGTGCACTAGATCGACCTAGACTCGGCGCGCAATGTTTCCCAAGCTGTCACCCACAGCGACATTGTACTGATTGCCACATGCCAATGTTTGCGCGTTGGCTTGTTAAAAGGGCATTGGTCCAATCGCAATGGCGGTTAGAGCCGTGGCTAGCACAAGCTTTTTCACGACCTGCAATTATGGATTGCTACCAAGTATATGGACAACTGCGATACTGACAAGCTTCCGTCCATCATCAAACTGCGAAAGCCGATCGAAGCGGCCCCAGTTTTGTGGCACTCTGGGACCAGCACCCGGAACTGGCCAATTGATCAGCTATGCTGCGGCTCGCCCACGATCAGCGGGTCCGTTTTGCCGACGACCTTCTTGTCCTTTTCGGGATAGTCCAGCGGGATCAGGAACGCGCGGATCGCATTCAGCCGGGCACGTTTCTTGTCGTCAGTCTTGATCACCGTCCACGGCGCGTAGGCCGTGTCGGTGTGCTCGAACATATCCTCGCGCGCTTCGGAGTAATCATCCCATTTGTTCAGCGAGGCCTCGTCAATCGGCGAAAGTTTCCAGCGCTTCAGCGGGTTCTCGCGTCGTTCATCAAATCGCTTCAGCTGCTCCTTCTGCGTCACTGTCAGCCAGAACTTGGTCAGGTTGATCCCCGCATCCACAAGGCTTTGCTCGAACAAGGGCGCCTCTCGGTAGAATTGCTTGTAGTCTGACTTCTCGCAAAAGCCCATGACGCGTTCGACGCCTGCGCGGTTGTACCACGAGCGGTCGAAGAACACGATTTCCCCACCCGACGGCAGATGCTGGACGTAGCGTTGGAAATACCACTGCGTGCGTTCGACATCCGAAGGCTTGGCCAGTGCGACCACGCGGGCACCCCGCGGGTTCAGATGCTCGGTGAAGCGCTTGATCGTGCCGCCCTTGCCCGCGGCGTCCCGCCCCTCGAAGATCAGGAGATGACGCTGCCCGGTCTCCTTGGTCCAGCGCTGGACCTTCAGGAGTTCGATCTGGAGCGCTTCCAGTTCGGCCTCATAGAGCTTGCGCTTCATGTTGTCCTTGTAGGGGTAGTCGCCGATCTCGAACTCGGCCGATTTGTTCTTGGTCATGTAGCCCTCCCGTGATGGGGAGGTTAAGAGCAGAGTCTGCATTGCTGCAAGCATGGAACGGCTGCTGTGCGGGACAAGGACGAAACCGCTCTCGTGGGATTGACGCTTGTTGCGAGTGCTGCGCGCTGATCTGAGTTGTTGGTTTTGTGACTGCGGGCGTTTGTCTGACGATTGGGACCTTCTCAATCCGATGACAGGAGGTTTCGATGTCCGACGACTATGTTGCCGCCCTAAGCCGCCGTTTTCTCGAAGATATGCGGATTGGCCTGCTGCCGGTTTCGTGGACACGAAGATAAGATCGTGACCATGGAATTGGAGAATGTATATGACGAGACGGAAGTTCAGCCGCGAGTTCAAGATTGAGGCAGTGAAGCTGATGACCGGTAACTACTCACCGGGCTGGCAGAAGATTGTTGCGTGAGATTGCCTGATGTGAGGCAAGCTATGGATGGCCCATCCGCCGCGTCTTCATCCTGTCGTACAGGATCTCTTCCGGCACGCTGTCCATCGCACCGAAGGCGGCGACGTGGCAGCGCAGAACTGATTGAAGGTTCTGGGTGGCCACAAACCGGCCCCAGAGCCAACGGCGGTGACCCAGCACCATCGAGAACAACCAAACCTTGCGCACCACACCGGGCTCATCGGTGAATTCGACCGTGAACTCGGCGAAGTCCACCTGGGCCTGTTTGCCCGGGGGCGTCTCGAACCGGCGCTCGAATTGTGTCCGGGCTGGCGGCCGGATCTCGCGCAAGAATGTCTGACGTCAGCACTTATGGGTCCAAATAGGGTCATTTGCTAAGAGAGAGAGTTTGTTACTCATCGTAGCCACCGAGGAGTGGACGATGAGAAAGACAACGAAAAGCCCTGGCGAGAAGATCGTCAAAGACATCAAGCGCGCCGTGAGCGTCCGCTGAACCCGACCTAACGGATCAGATCATATGGCGCTAGAGCATTTTCAGAGGTGGTCCTGGACTTTTGACCGGATAGCAGCCCGGCTTAAGGTGGATCTGTTTCGGTTTCAGGCTGCTATTTTCTCGTCAACCCGTTCGGTTTCATAGGCCTCATTCGGGGTCAATATGCCATGGCTCGAATGCGGGCGTTCGGCGTTGTAA
>JBGCFK010000567.1:0-5363 GCA_045106875.1 Paracoccaceae bacterium
GGAAGGCCGCGAGCGCATCGCCCGGCGCTTCTTGCGTCGTCGCACCAGGTACTCCCACAGCTCCTCGGCCTTCTGCCCGGCACGGTAGATGAAGCTGTAGATCGTCTCCATCGCCACAGCCCGCAATCCCGCCTCAGCACCTGATCGCAACCACCCGGATATTTGCTGGGGAGGACCCGTTGCCCGGCAGGGCATCGCGAACGCGATGTCCCGAGAGGGAGCCCTCGCTCAGCCGTTGGCGCACAAAGAGGCCGAGCTTTGCGTCCTGCTCCAACGTCGCTGACCGCTGCCGCCGCGCTACATACGATCCATCCGCGACCCCCGCAGAATACCCTCCGCCGTCCAGCGCATTGCGGCGCAGTTCCCTGCTGATGGTGGACTTCGACTTGCTAACGACGCTCCCGATCTCGCCCAGTGTCAGGCCAGCGGCGCGCATTCCAGCAATCTGATCTCTGTCATCCCGCGTAAGATGGCGGTACGATCCCATGGCAACACTCCTTCGGTCTCAGCAACCAACCGGTATCACACCGGTCGAGGGGTGTTGCACCTCGCGCTGGAATTCAGGGAGGGCTGTTTGAATAGAAGAATGCGCGTTCAGTGGGCGACAGCTAGTGGAGAAAAGAATGATCGATTTCTATTACTGGCCTACGCCGAATGGTTGGAAGGTCGCGATCCTGCTAGAAGAACTTGAGCTGGACTATCAGATGATCCCCGTGAACATCTCAGAAGGAGACCAGTTCAAGGCGGAATTTCTGGCCATAAGCCCGAATAACCGGATGCCGGCAATCCTTGACAAAGACGTTTCGGGCGCGCCCGTCAGTGTCTTCGAAAGCGGTGCAATCATGTGGTATCTGGCCGAAAAAGCGGACTTGTTCCTGCCGAAGGATCCCGTACTTCGAAAGGAAGTCATGGAATGGATGTTCTGGCAAACAGGCGGCCAGGGCCCAATGGCCGGACAGCTTTCGCATTTTGTCAATTATGCGCCCAAGGGCGACCATGCCTATGCGAGGACAAGGTACGCTGGCGAGTTCGAGCGGCTCTGCGGTGTGCTCGACCGGCGACTGGAGGGGCGTGACTGGCTGGTCGGAAATGCCTACTCAATAGCTGACATGATCTGTTGGCCCTGGGTCTTGATTGCGCGTCCACTGCATACGGACCTGACTCCGTTTCGGAATCTAAGCAACTGGCGCCAAAGGATCAAAGACCGGCCTGCTGTGCAGCGCGCCGTTGATCTGGGCAAGGATCATCGTCGCAAGGCACCTCCGACCGAAGCCGAGCGCAAACTACTCTTTCAGCAGAATGGGAGCACCGCCCGGAGCATCGAGACATGATCCAGACGCATACCTGACATGCAATGTGTCAATTTTACGTTACGCAAGCCTTTTCCACTGAATAGAAAGTGCATAGTCTGCTTATCAACCTGCGCCAGATTGATCGAAGTACTGCGTTGTACAACTGTTTGGGGCGGTGGAGGATACGATGCGGATAACATCCATATTGGCTGCTTTGGTGATTGTCGCCGCGCTTGGCTATTGGTTTGTGCTGCGTCATGGCGACGCCGAAGCAGTAGCTGATAACCCGGAGGCAGAGCTGCAAGTTGTCCAAACGCAACGAGAGGCGGTGCCCGTTCCGGTCCAGGTGTTCGCAAGCCGTGCTTCCGAACACCGCGCCGAGTTGGTTCTGAAGGGACGGACGGAGGCCAATCGAAATGTCCAGGTGGCAGCCGAAACCACCGGCCGGGTGATCTCGGAGCCCTTGCGTCGCGGCGCTCTTGTTGCAGCTAACGAAGTTCTCTGCAGGTTGGACCCAGGCGTCCGCGCGGCAGACCTTGCCGAAGCAGAAGCCTCTCTCACAGAGGCGCGTGTCGATGCTTCAGGAGCGGGACGGCTGAAACGCAAGGGCTTCACCGCCGAGACCACACTGCGCAGTGCCGAAGCTCGGCTGCAGGCAGCCGAAGCGCGGTTGGGCAAAATCCGATTGGATATCAATCAGTTGGAAATTCGAGCACCGTTTGACGGGATCCTGGAAAGCGACACGGCAGAACTGGGTGCGTTTCTCTCGCCCGGGGTGACTTGCGCAAATGTGATCGACCTTGCCCGTGTGAAAGTGACTGCGTTCGTGGCAGAGCAGGATGTGGAAGCGCTTGCAGTTGGCCAGACTGCACGCGTACGCTTGGTGAACGGGGTTACGGCAGAGGGAGATATCTCGTTCCTGAGCCGGGTTGCTGACAGTGAGACGCGGACATTCTCAGTCGAGATCACATTGGAGAACCAGCAGGGCCGTCTCCGTGATGGCATGACCGCCGAGCTTGCGATCGCCCTGCCCGCGCAGATGGCGCATCGTCTCCCACAATCCGCATTGACCCTGAATGACGAGGGCGTTCTGGGCGTTCGCATGGACCAAAATGGTACAGCTCGCTTCCCACCGGTGCAGATCCTGGGCGAGACACCCGAGAGCATTCTCGTGGCCGGTCTGCCAGATGAGGCCAGCATCATTGTCATGGGGCAAGAATTCGTGCGTGATGGCCGCAGCGTTCAAGGCACGCCAATCTCGCTGAACGCGGGTCTCACCCAATGACGGGCTTGGTCACATGGTGCGTTGACCGCGCTCGGATGGTGCTGGCTTTAGTAGCCATCTCATTGGGCGCAGGCTTTTACGCCTATACAAGCCTACCCAAAGAGGGTGCGCCGAACATAGACATCCCGGTGCTTTACATCTCGGTGCCTCTGCCAGGCGTGTCCGCGGTAGATGCCGAACGTTTGCTGGTGCGCCCCCTTGAAACCGAACTGCGCGGGCTCGACAACCTCAAACAAATGACTGGCATTGCGTCCCAAAGCCATGCCGGCTTATTGTTGGAGTTTGAGTTCTCCTGGGACAAGCAAGCCACACTCGCCGATGTGCGCGACAAGGTCGACGAGGCCCAGGCAGAATTTCCGGAAACCGCTGAAGAGCCCAGCATAACCGAGATCAATCTCTCCGAATTCCCCGTCCTGGTTGTGTCGCTTTCGGGCGCAGTACCTGAACGCATGCTGTTGCGGCTGGCCAAAGACCTGCAACGCGAAATCGAGGCTGACCCCAGAGTGTTGGAAGCCGAGCTGACCGGGCAGCGCGAGGAGATGCTCGAGGTCCTGATCGACCCTCTCCGGCTCGAAGCCTACAACGTGACGGCACAGGAATTGCTGTCCATCGTGGATCGCAACAACCAGCTTGTCGCGGCGGGCTCGATCGAAAGCGCTTCCGCAGCATTCTCTGTCTCGGTTCCGGGGTCGCTTGAAGGCGCACGGGATGTCTACGACCTGCCCATCAAGACCAATGGCGACCGCGTGGTGCGCTTGTCAGATGTGGCAACCATCAGGCGGACTTTCGAGGACCGCGAGGGCTCGGCGCGCTACAATGGGCAGGCCTCCATCTCGTTGCAGGTGTCAAAGCGCATTGGCGAGAATATCATCGAGACCGTGGAAGGTGCCCGCACCATCGTTGCAGCCGAGGTCGCCAAATGGCCTGAGCCTTTGCAAACCGCGGTGTCCGTCGACATCTCGATGGATCAGTCTAACGAAGTCCGGGGAATGGTGGGCCAGTTGGAAAGCTCCGTGACCACGGCCATCATCCTCGTCATGATCGTTGTACTGGCGGCGCTGGGCTTTCGGTCCGCATTGCTGGTGGGCATCGCGATCCCGTGCTCGTTCCTTCTGAGTTTCGCGCTCATGCAGGCGCTGGGACTGTCCATCAACAACATGGTCATGTTCGGTTTGATCCTGGCCGTCGGAATGCTGGTCGACGGCGCAATCGTCGTCGTCGAGTACGCCGACAAGGAAATCAGCAAAGGGTCAGGTCCGATGCGGGCCTACGCGGCTGCTGCACGCAGGATGTTCTGGCCTATAGTCGCCTCTACAGCCACGACTCTTTGCGCCTTCCTGCCCATGCTGCTTTGGCCAGGGATGCCCGGAAAGTTCATGGAGCAACTGCCGATCACGCTGATCTTCGTCCTGTCTGCCTCACTGATCGTGGCACTGGTGTTCTTGCCAGTGCTTGGCGGACTTGCCGGGCGGATCTCACGCACATTGGGACGCGCAATTGGCCAGAAACCAAAACCGGTAGCCACTGCCGGCTCATACCAGCGAACCCGCTTTGGGCGCTTTGTGGCCTTGATTGTCATGAACCCGCTGGGGCCTTTCGTTGCAATCGGCACGGCAATCGGCGCATTGGTTCTGGTCTTCAATATATATCAGTCTGCTGGCGCCGGCACGGAGTTTTTCGTGGAGACCGAACCCGAACGGGCAATCGTCTATGTCCGCGCGCGAGGGAACATATCACTGCAAGAAGCTGACCGTATGGTGACCGAAGTCGAAAGACGGTTGGGCGAGGTCGACGGCATCAAGTCGCTCTTCGCTTTCGCAGGCTTCGGCGGGCTGGCAAATCCATCCGGCCAATCCGGACCTCCTGATGCCGTGGGTCAGGTACAGATCGAGCTGGAACCTTGGGGCAATCGGGCACCCGGACTGGAGATTCTCGCGACTATCGAAGATGGCCTCGCTGATCTGCCGGGCTTTGTCGCAGAGTTGTCCCAGCAGAAGGAAGGTCCGCAGCAAGGCAAGCCGATCCAGTTGGAACTGAAGTCCGCCAGCTGGGACGATCTCAATACGGCAGCCAACACCGCTCGGGCCTATTTCGACACCATCCCTGACTTGACCAGCATCGACGATACGCGCCCGTTGCCCGGCATCGAGTGGGAAATCCGCGTGGACCGGGCGGCTGCCGGGCGCTTTGGTGCTGACGTTGCAACAGTCGGGCCGCTGGTCCAGCTTGTGACGCGCGGCGCGCTGCTTGGAACCTACCGGCCTGACGACAGTGACGACGAGATCGAGATCCGTGTGAGGTTTCCGGAAGAGGACCGGCTGCTGTCGACTCTGGATCAGCTCAAAGTTCCGACGGCGCGCGGTCCGGTTCCCCTTGCGCATTTCATAACGCGGGCGCCAGTGGCCGAGCTTGGTGAAATTCAGCGCCGTGATGGGGAGCGGTTTTTCCTTGTCCGTGCAGACGTCAAGCAGGGCGCCAGCAAGACAGATGTTGATCTTATCGGAGAACTCGAAGACTGGATCGAAAACGAACGCCCTTTCCCAGCCTCGGTCGCGGCCCGGTTCGGTGGCGATCGCGAAGAGCAACAGGAAAGCATGGCTTTCCTTGGCGCAGCATTCGCAGGTGCACTCGGATTGATGTTCGTGATCCTGCTGGCGCAGTTCAACTCGTTCTACAACGCCATCCTCGTGCTTTTGGCCGTGGTTCTGTCGACCACTGGGGTGTTGATCGGCATGCTGGTGATGGATCAGACGTTCTCCATCATCATGACAGGCACGGGGATTGTG
>JBGCFK010000568.1:0-9555 GCA_045106875.1 Paracoccaceae bacterium
TTGATCGTTACCGGCTCGCCCATCGCCGGTCGCTTTGATTTTGCCGAGCGCATTGACCATGTCCGCTTGCCGGGTGTGGTGAAGCTGCCCGATGGCAGCTATTCTTCGTTGAACCTCTCGATGTCCATCGACGAGATGGTCGATCTGCGCGGCAGTATCATCGAGGCCACCGCCCGCGCCTTTGCGCCCGAAATAGCCATCGTGGACAAGGAACCATGGGGTTTCCGGAACGAGCTTGCCCCTACGCTGGAAGCCCTCAAGGCCCGTGGCACGCGCATGGTGCTGGGTATTCGTGATGTCCTCGACGATGACGATGCGTTATCCGCAGAATGGGAACGCAAGAACGCGCTGGAAGCGATCGAGCGGTTCTATGACGAGATCTGGATCTACGGTATTCCCCAGATCTGCGAGCCGCTGGAGGGCATAGACTTGCCCAGAACCATGCGCGACCGCATCCGCTATACCGGGTATCTCAGACGCACGGCGCCGGATTGGCCCGCCGAGACGACCACTGAAATTCCCGAACAGCCCTATGTTCTGGTGACGACCGGCGGTGGCGGCGATGGCGAGGCAATCATCGATTGGGTTCTGCGCGCTTACGAGGCGGATTCGGGGCTGCGTGCCCATGCGCTGATTGTCTACGGCCCGTTCATGAACGCTCCGGCACGATCCAGTTTTGACGAACGTGTGGGCAAGTTGGCAGGACGCGTCACTGCGATGAGCTTCCACCCTCGGTTCGAGCGATTGCTCGCAGGCGCTCGGGGCGTAGTCGCCATGGGTGGCTACAATACGTTCTGCGAGATCCTGTCCATGGACAAGCCTGCCATCATCGTGCCGCGTACCAAGCCACGGCGTGAGCAGGTGATCCGCGCGCAATCGGCGGAACGGCTGGGGCTACTGCGCATGCTGCTGCCTGAACGTGACGGCGAAAGCGCGGGTGTCATGGCCGAAGCGATCAAGGCACTGGCCTATCAGCGACGCCCATCTGAAGTCCGTATATCAGGGCTGATGGACGGGTTGGAAACCATCGCAACCGCTACCGCCCGTGGCACTGCCCCGGCCCCCGCGCCGGGTGAATAACTCCGCTCCCGTATCGCCACGCGCCAAACCGAGGATGGCGGTCGTGCTGAAGGGCTATCCCCGGCTGTCCGAGACATTCATCGCTCAGGAACTGCTGGCGCTTCAGCAACGCGGACACGACTTCCAGATCTGGTCGCTGCGCCAGCCCTATGATGGCGGTCGAACCCATCCGATCCACGATCAGATCACTGCGACGCGTCATTATCTGCCTGAATACCTGCATCAGGAGCCATTGCGCGTCTTGCGGGCATGGTGGCAGATCAGGCGTCTGCCGGGCTACAGTGCTGCGCGCCGCATATGGCTGGCCGATCTTCGCCGCGACCTGACCCGCAATCGCGTGCGCCGATGGGGTCAGGCCATGGTCATGGCCGCCGAACTGCCCTCGGATATCAATTTCCTGTATGCGCACTTCCTGCACACGCCTGCGTCGGTGACCCGGTACGCGGCCATGATGCGTAACATTGGCTGGGGGTTCTCGGCCCACGCCAAAGACATCTGGACCATCCCTGACTGGGAGAAGGCCGAGAAGATCGAGGACGCGGCCTTTGGAGTGACTTGCACAGGAACTGGCGCGGAGCATCTGGCATCGCTGGACGCGACGGGGCAGAAGATCTCGCTGGTCTATCACGGGCTGGACCTCTCGCGCTTTCCAACGCCGCCAGCGCCGCCCCCCCGAAGCAAGACCCTGCGGCTGCTGTCAGTCGGGCGCCTTGTTGCCAAGAAAGGCTATGATGACTTGCTTCAGGCGCTCGCTCAGCTCTCGACGCCCTGGCACCTCACGCATATTGGCGGCGGCGCGCTGTCAGACGACATGAAAGCACAGGCCAAGGAGCTGGGCCTGTCTGATCGGATAGACTGGCTGGGCAAGCAGAACCAGACCGACGTAATCGCAGCCATGCGGGCGGCGGACCTCTTTGTTCTGCCGTCGAAGATCGCGGATGATGGCGATCGTGATGGGTTGCCCAACGTGTTGATGGAGGCCGCGAGCCAGAAGCTGCCAATCCTGTCCACAGCGGTGTCCGCAATCCCCGAATTCATCGAGGCAGGCGTGCACGGGACACTGGTCCCACCGGCAAATCCTGACGCGCTTGCAAAGGCCCTTGCAGATCTTGCTGCCAATCCCGAAGGACGTGCCGCTTTTGCAGATGCAGCTTTTGCCCGTCTGACGACCGAATTCGGGATGGACGCAGGCATCAACCTTCTCGAAAGACGCCTCATTGCCTGCGGGCAGGGCACCGTGTAGGGCGCGTCCATCATGCAGTCTGCCCCTCGTGTCGCCTTTTATGCCCCCATGAAGGCACCAGATCACCCGACGCCGTCAGGGGATAGAAAAATTGCGCGGCTCACGCTGACCGCACTGGAACGAGCGGGCTTTGCGCCTTTCGTCGCCTCCGAACTTCGTACGCTGGATATCATGGGCAATGCAGTCGCACAGACCGCGATCTGGGCGGCAGCGGAGGCGGAGATCACACGGATCGTGCCCGCCCTCGCTGCGGCCCCACCGGATCTGTGGTTCACCTATCACAGCTACTACAAAGCACCGGATCTGATCGGACCGACCGTCAGTCAGGAACTGGGGATCCCATATGTCGTTTCGGAGCCATCCGTATCGGCCAAGCGGCGCGACGGCGCGTGGTCAGCTTTTGCCAAGGCCTCGGAACAGGCGATTGGAGCAGCAGACCTTCTGTTCTGGACCACCGAGCGCGACCGACCAGCGCTTGAAGAGGCAGGCTACAGCTCGAAGATGCAACACCTGCCAGCGTTTCTTGACCCAGGACCCGCCCCCCGGTCTGCGAAGGCTGGCAACCCGCTGAGACTGCTGACAGTTGCCATGATGCGCCCCGGCGACAAAATCGAGAGCTATCGCCGGATCGCGGCCGCACTCATACATCTGACAGTAGATTGGCAACTCGAAATCATTGGCGATGGGCCCGGCCGTCCAGAGGTCGAGGATCTGTTCAATGGCCTGACTGGACCCGTCCACTTCCTTGGTGCCATGGACGATGCGTCAGCCATCCGTGCCCATATGGACGCATCGGATCTGTTCCTGTGGCCCGGTGTGAACGAGGGTGTCGGCATGGTTTGGCTTGAGGCACAGGCTGCGGGATTGCCGGTGATTGCCGAGGATCACCCCGCCGCCCAAGCACTGGTACAGAACCGACTGGGGGCGCCCAGTGACGCCGCCAGGCTTGCCGACTTGATCGTGGAGACAGCCGCCGGCCTTCCCGCGCGCGCTGCAAGCGCCCGTGCCCATGTCGAGCAACATCACAGCTTGAACAGCGCGTCGATCGCGTTGCGAGATGCCATGTCCGAGTTGCTCGGATGACGAAGGTCGCGCTCATGCGTCACTACCCGACCGCCTGGAATGGCGAGCAGCGCCTGCAGGGGCAGACGGATATCCCTTTGACCGAGGAGGCGCAGGCAACTTTGGCAACGCTCCGTTTGCCCGCCCCGTGGGATAGTGCACGAATTGTCTCCAGCCCACTTTCACGTGCGTATCTGACAGCGACCTTACTGGCTGAAGGCCGCTCCGTCACCACGGATGCTCGGCTTGTCGAGCTGTCATGGGGCGTCTGGGAGGGCCGTACCGCCAAAGACCTGTTGGCAGATCCGCTGGCCGACTTCCAACCGACGCACGAATGGGGACCGGACACCAAGGCTCCGGGCGGCGAAAGCGCCAACGAAGCGTGGGAACGCCTGCGCCCCGCGCTGGCTGATATCGCTGCCAGCCTTGAACCGGTTCTGATCGTGGCGCACAAGGCCCTTATGCGACTGATCCTCGGTCATGCTTGCAACTGGCAGGGCCTGCCAGAAATCAAACGTGGGCGCCTCTATCCATTGACCTTGCGCAAGTCGGGTCTGCCGCGCGATACTGAAGTCCCCCTACGACTGGAACCACGAACATGAGCCGAATAGCCTTCCTCAGTTGCCACCTCACCGGGACTGGCCATTTTGTGCGAACGCTTGCATTTGCCCGGGCTGTGCAGGCGCGCGGTCACGATGTGATCATGCTTACCGGTGGCCGGCCACTGCCGCACATGGACACCGGCGATGTGGAGGTTGTGCAATTGCCGCCAGTGACCGTGCGTGCTTTCGAGTTCACGGTCTTGCGCGAACCAGATGGCAAACTTGTCCGAGAGAAGTACATGGCCAGCCGCGTTGCCAAGATCAGTAGGGTCCTGGAGGACTTCCGGCCGGATGCGTTCATAACAGAGCTGTTCCCCTTCGGGCGCAGAGTGCTCGCACAAGAAATTTTGGCGGCAATCGATGCAGCACGCCAGTCCAATCCAAAGGTCTCGATCATGTGTTCGGTCCGCGATGTGCCCGAACCCAAGCCGAAGCGGCTGAGCGAGACTGCTGCGCGATTGTTGAAGAACTATCATGCCGTGCTTGTGCATGGAGACGAGGGGTTCCTGCCGCTGTGGACCACATGGCCGCTCCCGGATGATGTGGCGCCAATGATCCACCATGTCGGGTACCTTCTGCCACCCGAGGTTCCGCCAGCACCGCGCCGCGATGACATTATCGTGGCCGTGGGCGGAGGTGTGCTGGGCCGTGAGATGCTGGACAAGGCCGCTGCCGCTGCCGCGCTCTCCAGGCGCCCATGGCATCTGCTGGTGGGCGGGGCTGATGCGGAGGCGGCAGCCGAGCAACTCAAATCTGGACATGACAGCGCCAATCTGACCATCGAGCCCACCCGATCCGACTATGGGCAATTGCTGGCCAGTGCGGGCTGCTCGATCAGCCTTTGTGGTTACAACACGGCACTGGACCTTGCCACGTGCCGCACGCCTGCGATCCTCGTGCCCTCGGAAGAGGCCGAGGAAACGGAACAATTGGTGCGTGCACAACGTCTGGGCATGTATCCCGGGCTGACTTGCCTGCGCACAGCCGAAGCAACTCCGGAGCTTCTGGCCGAAACGGCTGATCGCATGGCCTCGGGCCCTCTGCGTCCAGCCCTGCCCTTGTGGGGCGACGATGGCACCCACGCCGCGGAGCAGATCGAGGTCACACTCGTAGAACGCGCGTGACCGAACCCTGCCGGATCCATGATGTCGACAAGCTGAACGAACGCCTGCAGGATATCACGCGGCAAGCGCATGTGGATCTGAGATATCTGCATGCTGACCAGACCCGCGCACATGTCGCCGCACGTTGCGGACCCGGAGACCTGGTTCTGGACATTGGCGATGGGATGCGAGGGCACGTGCTGTCCAGCCATGTCGAAAGCCTGGACCTGAACGATATCGACGCCGAGGCCGAGAACCTGACCCGCCCGGATATTCTTGGCGATGTCTGTCAGCCGTTTCCTGAGTGGATGCATGCGCGCTACGACGTGGTCATCGCACTTGCGATCCTCGAGCATGTCTATGACCCAGCATCGGCAATCACGAACTTCCGGGCTGCGCTGAAACCCGGCGGACGGCTATTCCTTTATGTGCCTTGGGTGTGGCGGTACCACGCGCCGAAAAACCTGGTGTTTCAGGACTACCAACGACTTTCGCGCGACGGCATGGCCTATGCGTTGCGAGATTTTGATGACGTCACGCTCTACCCGATCCGCGGCAAATACTCGGCGATCCTGAACATGCTGAAGTTCTGGAAGAAGCGCGTCGAGCGCCCTTTTGGTACGGGTATGAACCGATTGGTCGATGCCCGCGCCTCGGACTACCGAAACACCATCCAGGCCAGCGGTTTCTTCGCAGAAGCCGTGCGTCCCGATGATTGAGGCGCATCGTCTTGGCAATGGCCCCATTGTCCATCCGGGAATGTGCGACAGCCTTGGCGACAACATCAATGGCCCATCCGTGGTCGAGAGGCCAGACTGGGCGCCGGGACCGGGTCGGCTGATGCTCTACTTTGCGCACCACAAGGGACAGCACATCCGGCTGGCCTTCGCTGAGCGGCCAACGGGACCGTGGCAGATCTGCAGACCGGGCGTGCTGCCGCTGGCGGATACACCTCTGGCCCTGACCCGGCCCGATACGCCGCAGCCGGCATGGGCGCGAGGGCAAAACACGGATGGTCTCTATCCGCACCTTGCTTCGCCGGATGTATGGATTGACGACGACGCCCGCCACTTCAGAATGCTGTTCCACGGGCTCGCGGAACACGGTGAACAGGTCAGCTATCAGGCGTCATCTCCGGACGGGTTGCACTGGAAGGTCGACGGGCCACCGATTGCCGAGACTTATCTGCGCCGGTTCATTTGTCGGGACAAGACCTATGCCATGGCACGTCTGGGCATACTCATGCGCGAGACGCCCGAAGGATGGGAGACAGGAGCGCAGGCGATCCCCGGATCTCCCCGCCACGTGGCAGTGCTCGTTCGTGGAGAGGTGCTGAGTGTATTCTTCACCCGGATTGGCGATATGCCGGAACGCCTGATGCATGCCGCGCTTGACCTCTCACCACCCTGGCCCGATTGGCAAGCGGGCTCGGAGACCGAACTTCTTCGCCCCGAACTAGACTGGGAAGGAGCCAGAGAGCCCTTGCGACCCTCATCCGTGGGTGCTGTCGACTTCGCGCATGAGCTGCGCGACCCTGAGGTCTTCGAGTTCGAGGGCAAAACCTATCTGGTCTATTCGGGCGCCGGTGAAGCCGCACTCGGCATCGCGGAGCTCAGAGGTCTCCGATCCGGGCGCCAACACCTCGCGCCAGCGCAGCGACGGCGTGAGGGCAAAGGCATGTGAACGGCGCAGCCGTGAACTCCGTTAACCTGCGGGCCCCTGAGGCAACCCCTTGACCACACCTGTCTGCATGATCTCTGGATCATAGGCCTTGCGAGCGAATATCTCGCGCACTTCTGTCTCAAAGCTCTCAAGCGGATCGGATGCATAGTCAGGGTCGAAACTCGACTGGTCCCAACGCTCACAGAAATCCACGCAGGACTGGTAGTGGGGGCTGTCCTTGTACCGCTCGCGCAGTTCCCGGTCCCAACCATGATGGTGTGCGTAATAGTACATCTGGAAGACGCCGTGATGCTCGACCGTCCAGACGACCTCGTCGCGCATATAGGGTCGCATGATCTCGGCGGCGAACTTGTCATGGTTCTGCGGCGCCAGCCCATCGCCGATATCATGCAGCAGTGTCGCTACCACCCAATCGATGTCAGCACCATCGCGGCGCGCGCGGGTCGCGGATTGCAATCCGTGCTCGAGGCGGGTGATCTTGTACCCGGTCATCGTGTCATTGGCCTGACTGGCCAACTCCTTCAACAATCGATCGGCAGTGCCCTGGACGTAGATCTCCTCGCGCGCAGCAAGCAGTTCGTAATCTTCCCGGGTCCCGTCCTTCATCTGAGTGAATGCGACTGTCTCAACCATTTGCCTGTCCTTTGCTTCCGTCATAGAGGGCCTTGTCGCCCTCAAGTCCTTCGGCCAATGCGCTGGTTTGCGCAGCGAGCACCTCTTCATAAAGCGCAAGTTTCTCGGACGTAAAGCTCCCAGGCGGTGGTACCACGTTTACACGGTTTCCAACCCGGTCGGCGCCCCGCATCACCATTGCAAAATCCTTGCTGTGGGCAGGCGTATCCGGGCGGATAAAGCGTGCCACCAGCCCGATCCGACGGTCATCGGACGTATTTGGGCCGGACGCATGGAACAGACGTCCATGATGCAGCGACATCTGACCCGGCTGCAGTTCGGCACTGATCGCGTCCTCTTCCTCCACTTCGACGGCAATCTCCTGTCCACGAGACAGGAGATTGTTTTCGGCAAACGTATCCTCGTGCGGCAGAAGCGATTCCTTGTGCGACCCCGGCACGAATTTCATGCATCCCGACGCAGCAGTCGCAGGCGACAGAGCGATCCAGGCCGTGACCTCGTGATCGGTGCCGTCCATACCCCAATAGGTCAGATCCTGATGCCAGCTGACAATCTGGGTCGAATTTGCTTCCTTGATGAAATACTCGCAGGACCACAGGAGTATATCGGGGCCAAGGACGCTTTCGACCGCGTCGAGGACCTTTTGATTGCCCACAACCCTCAGTGGCACGTCCGTGGCCACATAGCTTGCGACCCGCAGATATTCGCTGACTTTCCGGGGCAGGTTGGCCGAATGCCCGGACTCCAGCCCCTCCAGCAGTGCGCGTTCTGGTGCCGCCTGTTCGGGTGTGAAGATATCGATGGGACAGAGATAGCCATCGCGTGCATAGGCTGCTTGCTGTTCCGTGCTGAGGGATCCGGGCATTGGGGACACTCCTGTTCTGATCGTCAGTCATAGTGAGCACGCTTCGCACATCATTCCCGCCAGCCTGCGCCAACATGTGTCGTTCCCACATCGAACACATGCGTTCGATCCGGCACTGTTCCGGCACCCTTGGCGTGTGTTATCATGTTCGAGAGGGTCAAAGGGCAGGTGCGACACGATATGAAAGACACAAGATCAACACTGAACGCCGATGGCATGCTGGTTCACGAGTGCATCACTCGCAAACGCTTCACGACATTGGAGCATGGCGATCTGACGGCAGTGAACGGGGTGGTGGTACACCAAACCGATTCAAGCACAGCCGAGAGCACCTTGCGCGGCTACAAGACCGCCAGCAATGGCGCACATTTCCTGATTGCGCGTGATGGCACCATCTACCAGACCGCCAGCACCAAAAAGAGATGTTACCATGTCGGGCGGCGCATCAAGTCGAAATGCCTCGAACTGGACGGCAAGGATTGCGCCGACGAGGCTGCGGTGAAGTTGTTGTCCCTGAAATGGGCGCAACAACTCAAACAGATCGACGCGCACGAACGCAAGAAAGAGTATCCGTTCCGCTATCCCGTCAACAGCGACTCCATCGGGATCGAAATCGTCGGCAGGGATGTCGATGAAAAGACTTACGAGGAAGTCAGCACCGCTCAGAACCAGGCTCTGCAATGGCTGGCCGGAGAATTGAACTGTCATTTCGGAACAGACAAGGACGACTATTTCCGCCACCCGCAGGTATCGTACAAGAACCCCGGCGAAGCTGCGAGCGCCAAGTGGTAGGGCGCAGCTTGACGCTGGTGCTGTGCCTTGGCCTCGCGGCCTGTGACGACCCCGAAGCGAACAGCTTCACGCCGGGCGGATTGACCGATGTGTTCGTGGCGGACTTCCACTCGGACAAACCCGCGTTTTGCGATGCGAACGACGTTCCTCTGTCACATTCGGACGCAGGGACGTTCTTTGGACGAAGCAAGATCGTGACCAATCGGGAACTTCACGATCACTATGATCTTGCGCCCTGTCATATTGAGGGCACGGCCAAAACAGGCAATCAGCTTTGCAACTGGAAGATCAGACCCGGCGGCACCGCATTGGTCTCATGCGGCGCCGAGACCTGGAACCTAGTCTGCGATGATTGCGAAGACCTGTACAAGGACTGAGCAACCGATCGGTTGAATGGTGGCGGGGGGGAGACTTGAACTCCCGACCTCGCGATTATGAGTCGCGCGCTCTAACCAGCTGAGCTACCCAGCCGCCGTTTCAGGCCCCGGCAGA
>JBGCFK010000569.1:0-2557 GCA_045106875.1 Paracoccaceae bacterium
GATACGAGCAGAAAAACTCCAATCCCAAACAGGGCACAAGCAACTTGCAGGGCAAACCGGACCATAAATTCGCCTCTTCTGGCGGGAAACTGAAACCGAACTTGGCTGTCCGAAAACTCTTATCCGTCATTTCTTATCGAATGGTGACGATCCAGGCTGATCAGGTCGGCACGCGCCTCGTTACATCGAGGCTGATACTCTTTGAGCTGAGATTTGGAATGAACAGCGTCATCGGGTAACTGATTACAATCACGCGGAAATCGACGCTTCCAACGGTCTGAGTATCGATGTTGATGGTAAGATCGTTTGCATCCCCGGCATTGAAATCGCCTTCCAGTGTCGCCTGTAATTGGGCGTTTGTGATCGAAGGGTTCACAAGCACGGTACGCGTTGCCTGATCCGCCAGAAACGAAAGTTGGTTCTTCACATAGAGCGAACGACCAAAGTCCACGACCGCGATACATAACGAGATCAGAACCATGCTGATGATGGCGAACTCAACTGCGGCAGCCCCGCTCTCGCAGCGACCAAAGTTTCGGATGATGCGCGCGATCATTGAGCTATGACCTTCATTTCACCCGAAAGCGTGAAGCCGGGCAGCATGACGGCGTCAAAATCCATCGTAGCGGTCAGATCGTAGAACTGATTCGGATTTATTCCGCCAGTGCACGTGGACGTACATGTTACCTCGACGTTCAGATTGTCCGGACAGACACAATACTGCGCGACGCCAAGTGTCAGTTCCCCGGGTTGCGCGGTCCCCTGAGCGACAGTAAAATTGTCGCCTGCTGTGGCTTCGAGGATGGCACGCACCTCGGCGACGCTGCTGGCACCAATGGCCGCATGCGAGCCTGCTCGGAGCACTTGGGTGATCATCATCTTGTCGTAGACGGCCATTCCCGCATCCACCGTCGATATCGCGCCGATCGTCATGAAAGGCGCAAGCAGCGAGAACTCGACAGCCGAAACCCCGGCTTGGCAGCCGATAAAACGGCGTATCAGCGGTATCAGGGACATGGAGGACCTCATTTCCGGGACAGTCGCTGGAAGAGGGCACGCTTGCGCTTTTCCTGCCCGGGCTTGAGACGGGTATTGGCAAGTCCGGTCAGGATCTGTTGCAATGCTTTCCCGACTGGCTTGCGGGAGCCGATTTCGGCCACAAGGCGCGCGTTGCTGGCAGCGAGGCTGAAGAGTTTCGGGTCATGTGGAATCTGCGCCAGCGGTTCGACCTTGAGGATCTGCGCGATATCGCGGGTAGGGATCTCTTGGCGCCGCGGCATGTTGGCCTGATTCAGCACCAGATGGGGTCTCGCATCATTCGGGCGCATTGCGCGCAGCTGGGTCAACATCGCGGTCGCATTGCGCAGGCAGCCAAGCTCGGGCGTTGCGACAACGATGACATCATCGGCGCCAACCAGAGCCCTGCGGGTCCACTCGTTCCACTGGTGCGGGATGTCCAGCACCGTATGCGGCATGTGGGTGCCGGCAATGTCCAGCAGCTTTTCTATGGCAAAGGCATCCAGCGTGCGGTCGTTCTCGAGACTGGGGGGCGTTGAAAGCAGACTCAGGTGCAGCCCGCGCTTCACGAGCACACGATCCAGCATTGCCGCATCCAGCCGTTCGGCCTGATCAATCAGCTCGGACAGGCCCTGGTTCGGTTCCACATCAAGGTTCAGGCTTGTGGTGCCGAAGGACAGATCCATGTCCACCAGCATCACTTCGGTATTGGCCTGATTTGAGGAGAGCAGCGCCAGATTCTGTGCAATCGTTGACGCCCCGACACCGCCCTTGGCGCCGATAACGGCTGTGACCTGGCCAATCTTTTCTTTGCCGGGTTCGCGGTAGACCTCCGAGATCGCCTCGATAATGGTGGCAATGGTGACCGGAAAAACTATGTAGTTCGACACACCCATGTTCAGAAGCTTCTGATAGAGGGCGATGTCGTTGCGATGGCCGACAACGATTATCTGGGTGTCCGCGTCACATACCTCGGCAAGCGAATCCGTCTCGATCTCGAGAATGTCGTCCGTGCTGTCGGTTTCGACGATGATCAGATTTGGGGTGCGCTGCTGCGTATATCGCTTGATGGCTGCAGGGAAGCCGCCATCGAATATCTCGGTTGTGACCGTGACCAAGCGGCGGTCTTCGGCAGCACGAGCCCAAACATCCTCGAACTCATCCGTCTCTCGAAACACTTCGATGTTGATGTGAGGGATGCGAATGGCATCCAATCCGTCGGTTTCCGAGGGTTCGGCTGCGGCCAGCCCTTCGGCCAGATCCTTTAATTCGTCAAGCTGTTGTGCGGCAGGCATGAGGACAACTCCGGACTGATCAAGCGGCACACAGGGTCTCTGATTGGCACTAACGAAGGGTAACGCTGGAAGTTTCGGTGCCGCGGTGAATGCGGACGGTTCGAATTTCCTGGCTTGGAAGCGGAACCTGGTTGGCCTCTTCGACGTGATCCGTGATCGCCCGCAGGGCAAGTGCCAGCAAGCCTGAGGCTTCTGCGGCCACAACGCGTTCGGTCTCGTCGGGAGCAAGCTCGAGGGTCGCGGTC
>JBGCFK010000057.1:0-5396 GCA_045106875.1 Paracoccaceae bacterium
TCTTCGTTCTCCTCGTTGCTTTGAACGTGACGAGAACACACTCTCTTTTTGAATGGCCCAAAATTTGGCGGGCAGGTCAGTGAGTCCGAGTATTGTGCATGTTGGTAACTTTGTCCCGATAGCGGTCATCGATAGCATACTTCTGGCTCCGGCTGAGGCAGCCAACGCTGGATTGGCTTCAAGTTCATCATTTTCGCGGCGGGTGGCCCTAACAATCGAGCGATTGGTCGGAGCTTACCCCGGCCGTAACCGGCTTCACCAACTGTTAACGAGGCGACTTCCTGTACATTCGCTTGCCATACCCATGCCATACGCGTGCGGTACAGGTGCCATAGGCTTGCCATACGGGGGGAATCCCGGCGAAGATAGTTTTCGGGGTGAACCATGGGGGCGCAAGTGAGCAGCATCAAAAATATGAAGCTTTACAGTAGCTTGGATAGGGTCGAGCGGGATCTGGCCGCAGCGGGGCATCCCTCTGGTCCTGTACCCGTTGACGTTCTGGCAAGGTTTGATCAGCTCCACTATCATGGTACGGATGCCGTCGATCATGCGATCCAGGCTGTTGAAATCACAGCAGAGTCACGCGTCCTCGATATCGGTTCCGGTTATGGAGGCCCCGCCCGCTGGGTCGCCCACCAGACCGGAGCGCGCGTCGACGCGATCGAATTACAGCCCGATCTTAACGATTTCGCGAAGTCTCTCACCGCCCGCGCTGGATTGTCCGAAAAAGTCTCGCATATTCAAGGAGATATACTCGAAACACCTCTGATGCCCGAAATCTACACCGCTGCCATCTCCTTCCTCGCGCTCTACCATATCCCAGCCCGAGAATCCCTCTTTCCCAATGTCAAAAACGCCCTGAAATCAGGAGGTTACCTATACGTCGAAGATCTCTACCGAATTGGGACTCCAACACAATCCGAACAGGACGATCTTGACGGGATGATGCAGGCCAACACGCTTCCAACCCGCGAAATCTATATTGCCGAACTCTCGACTGCAGGATTTTCATCTATATGTTTCAAGGACATGACGGAGAACTGGGCGGAGTTTACAGCAGGTCGGCTTGCAGACTTTCGGCTCAACCGTCCAGCTTACGAACAGATTCACGGGTCAGAAGTCTTCGACGCCCTTGAGCACTTTTACCTTGTAATTTCAGGGCTTTTGGCCGGAGGAAACCTTGGCGGCGTAAGGTATACTGCACGTAAGCTTTAGCGCCGTGGTGCAAGCTGTCGCCCGACGTCAACCGGCCCGATAGACCACCCGTCTCTGGTTCGTCTGACGTCGGCCTGAAAAGTCCGGCCTTCTCGTCCGCCCAAAGGGCGACTGATGAACTTGCGCTTGACCGGATCAAGCCGCCACTGGTCAATGTACAGGGTACCACCGCGATCACGCCATGGCTTGGCCGCACCAACCGTTTCAGCCATCGGGTGCAGACTGGTATCCGGCGAGTTCGCCAACGCGTGCACCAACGCAGGCTGCAGAGTCGCGATATCAGCATCTGTGATCGCGCCGTATCCCACCGGCTCTGGGCTTTCATCCATATTGATGCCTCCGCATGCGGCTGTGAAATATATGGTCGAAAAGGCGACCAAGACGCAATGCCGTCGGGAGAGACGCACAGCTCACTCGCCATTTACCGGGCACGCCCAACCATTGGACATGTCTGTAACCCCCTCAGCAATTTCTTCGCCGGGAACCCAGCCTGGTTCTGTTGGGTATGTGGCGGTCACGAAGTCACGGATCCGGTCGGGATTGGGTATGGTTTGTCCTGCGCCGTTCATCATGCGAAATCCTTCCCGAAACTCCGGCATACCGCGTCGGATCAGGAATTCCTCCGTGAACGCGTATGCATCCACCTCGGCGTCGACTGAGTTCATTCCCGGTGGTTGGAGTTGATGACGCGCTTCGTGCACCAGCGTCGTGGCGGCACTTTCGTTGGAAACGCCGGAAAGGAGGCCAATCAGGCGTTGGCTGGCAAGGTTTGAACCGCCGCCTTCGAAAACACGTGCCGAAATGGGGGCACTGCCGTCAATAATGTTGCCTGCCGCGTCGACCGGGAATTGCTTGTCGACATAAAGTAGTCTGTCAATTCGCAGTGTCTCGGCGTCTGGATGGGCAAGGACATCGACAACCCATGCATCTTCGGAGTTGCAGAGGATGTCCAGTACGCCCTCTTGCGTCCAACCTGGCTGAACCGGCACCGCCGGACATGCCTGAACAGCGTCTCCGACCGCACACTCACCAAAGCGTTCCCGATCAGCCTGATCGACGGCATTGTAGTACATTAGCCACTCTTCCCGGAGGGCAGCATCAGCGGCATCCATGCCGGGCCGTTGGCCCATCAGGCTGGGGATTTGCGCCCAAAGCTCTTGGTCCGCGATCGCTGCGGCATGTTCATTCATGGGGTGGGGGTGGTTTGCATGCTGGGTCGAAGGCCATGCGTTCGGTGATCATATCCATGCGTGCCTGCGCTGGGAGTGGGCTGGCGAGGATGTCAGCAGCCCAGATGCACATGTCGCTAGTGTTGAGATCAGCCCCAAGTGTCAAGCGGATGCCGAGGAACTGAAGAACGTCCATCTCGCTTTGGATGTCATAGTTTCTCGCAGCCTGAATTCCCTCTTCAATCCATGTATTCAGAGCGTCATCATCCAAAAACGCCGCTCTGTCAGCATAGCGTTTACGCAAATAACGCGATGCCCCGCTAACAAACCGGCAATGCTCGGTTTGGTTCAACTTGGTCTGTTGGGCCGGTTTGATGGTGATCAAAGTTTTCACTCTTCATCGCCGTTGGAGCGGGTAGAGCGCAGGATACCCTTTTCCCCACACAGTGTCATCCCATCGAGCGTGCGACCTCAGTCGTTGGTGCGGCTGATGAACGGAAGCGGAGTGACTGGAATGCCGTCCTCGGCAAGCGACTTTGCGTCCTCACGGGTTGCTTCGCCCCAGATCCCACGCTGTTCAGATTCGCCGTCATGAATTCGGCGAGCTTCCGAAGCGAACTCCTTCCCGACGTAATCTGCGTTCTCGGACAGATGCGCGCGCATTTTGCGCAAAGCCGCCTCTGCAGGATGGGAAGGCGTGCTGAGCGGTTTGTCAGGTGGCGTCTCTTTACCCCCAGCCAGTGCCGGAGCCATGATGGACTTTTCCACTTTCGCGGATCCACAGACAGAGCATGTGACCTGATCCGCAGCCCACAGTGTCTCGTAAGCGGTCGAGTCGCGAAACCAACTTTCAAACGCATGGCCTTCGACGCATTTCAGTGTGTATCGGATCATGGGCAGACCTAACTCTACAGCTCCTACATTTGTATATGACGTGGTGATGACAGCATTTCCAGTACTGCCGTGTATGCCGGGCATGATAAGAGCCAATTCATGACTGACTCCTTTCTGGAAGGTAAGGTGTGACCCTGCGTGCGTCATTTGATGCTTTGGCACCGGCTGTGTTCGCGGCAGCGAGTGGGGCAGTGGCGCATTTGGTGTGGGCAAGCTCCAGCATGACCGCTGCATCCGCGGTGCTTGGAGCAGCTGCGGGGTCGGTTCTGTTTGGTGCAACAACGCCAGTAGCAGCGACGCGTGCTTCCTCGCCACCAAACCAATCACCAGAGCCGGAACAGACAGAACGCCTGCTGATCAATGCGCTGCCGGGAGCGATTCTGCTGATCGGCCAGGACCAGATCATCCGAAATGCGAATGCGGATGCAGTGACCATGTTCGGATTGCCCGGGCCTCGAAATCACCCCGTTGCTATCTTGCGTGCACGGCGGCTCTTGGATCGAATTGGACAGGCTTTTCAACACGGTTCCGCCAGTACGCTGGAGTTTTCACTGTCCAGAGCATCGGAGCTGCATCTCCTTGCTCATATCCGCCCCTTGTGTCCCGATGGTGACGTCCTTGTGGCGATTTCGGATCAGACAACAGCACAACGAGCGCTGGAGTCGCATCGTGACTTCGTGGCCAATGCAAGCCACGAGTTGAAGACCCCGTTAACCGCAGTTGCGGGCATTATCGAGACGTTGCTGGGCCATGCGCGTGATGATCCTGCCGCGACCGAGCGGTTCCTCAACCTACTGTCCGAACAGACAGTGCGTATGACCCGATTGATTCAGGACCTTCTGTCACTGAACCGGATACAACTAAACGAACGTGTGCTGCCGGATGACCCGCAGGACATCGTGGGCCTGCTGACAGAATCCATCGATGGGCTCAGATCGCTCGCAGAAGTATCGGACGTCAAACTGATTTTCGACCCGCCGGATCGGCGGATCATCGCGCGCGCCGATCGTGATGAGATCAGTCAACTCTTCCGCAACCTCGTGGACAACGCCATCAAATACAGTGGCGATGACACCGATGTTGAAGTCACTGTTCTGACTGATTTGCCGGATGATCCGGACATGATCGCGATTTCAGTGCGCGATGAGGGGCCAGGGATTGCGCGCGAGCACCTGCCTCGGCTGACCGAGCGCTTCTATCGGGTCAACGTCAAGCGTTCGCGTGAGACGGGCGGCACGGGGCTTGGCCTTGCCATCTGCAAACATATAGCCAATCGCCACCGCGGTCGGCTGGAGATTCAGAGCCGTGTGGACGAAGGTTCTACCTTTACGGTGTATCTCCCGGTTCTTTTATCAGATGGCGTGGGCGTGGACACCGGGCTCGTGGGTACTTCTCACGTGTAGACCAAATTTAAGTTGCGTACATTTAGTTCATTAAAAACAACGCATTAGTCTGTCACAATTGTGAAACCGAACTGTGTGAAAAGCTTTGCCAACGGGGCCTAAGTTAATCAGGCCTTATCAACTTGGCACTCAGCGGAGCACACCGCGCAAATCCGAACGATAGAAGCACGCACACTAAGGAGCGATACTGTGAAAACTCTTACCACGACCGCGATTGCCGCGATTGCAACTCTCGCCATGGCCGGCAACGCTGCCGCGCGCGATCAGATCAAAATCGTTGGTTCCTCGACTGTCTTCCCCTTCTCGACCGCAGTTGCCGAATCCTTCGGCAAAGCCACCGGCAACCCGACGCCGGTTGTTGAGTCGACCGGGTCGGGCGGCGGCCTGAAGTTGTTCTGCTCCGGCGTCGGCACCGACACCCCGGACATCACCAATGCGTCGCGCCGCATGAAGGCGAAAGAATTCAAGCTGTGCAATGAGAACGGCGTTACGGACGTGATCGAGTCGGTCGTTGGCTTTGACGGGATCGTTGTTGCGAATGCCAAGGATGCTCCGTCCTTCGTGCTGAGCCGTGAGATCCTCTTCAAGGCGCTGGCCAAGGGCCAGGGTGAGCCGACGATGTGGAACGAAATTGATGCGTCGCTGCCAGCGACCAAGATCGAAGTCCTCGGCCCCCCGCCATCCTCGGGTACGCGCGATGCGTTCGAAGAGCTGG
>JBGCFK010000570.1:0-2525 GCA_045106875.1 Paracoccaceae bacterium
GATGAGGAAGAAGATGATCCGTTCGGCGGCGGCTCGATCATTGCCGATGAGCCGCCCGAGGTTGAGCCTCTGCGCCCGCCCACCACACTGCCACCTGTGTCGGAGGAACCGTCTGAGACCGGGACACCCGATTCTTTCGCGGACCAACCCACGTCACCGAGATCAGCGTCAGCGCCGAAAGTACCTTTGGCCGAGGCCTCGCCAGATCCTGGACCCGAGCTTTCCCGCGAGGCGCTGGATTCGATCTTCACTCAGCTAGGCATTCCGACCGATCTGGACGACGAGGCCCGTGCAAGACTGGCTGAAGAAATTGGCGCGACTTTTGCAGCAATGGCCGACGCAATGCGTCAGATGTTGGCAACCCGAGCCGAGGTCAAACGCGCCCTCGGCATCGTCGCCACCGAGGTCGAGATCGGGGCAAATCCGCTGAAGACCGCACGCGACCGTACGGCGGCAATTGACGGTCTGGTGCGACCGCTTTCATCGGGGTTTCTCAGCGGTGAAGCTGCTGTCGAAGATTCGCTCCATTCCATGCAAGCACACCAATACGCCATGGTAAGCGGGATCAAGGCGGCACTTCAGAAGACGCTGGATGCGTTCGATCCGAAAACCTTGGAAGAGAAACTGACCGAGCGGGGTTGGTCTTCCTGGCTTCCAGGCCAACGAAAAGCTGCTCTTTGGGACAGTTTTGTTGGAAACTATCAGATGTTCTCTGAGCAGGCAGCGGACAATTTCCGTATGCTGATCGGACGGGAGCTTGACAATCTTTACCAGACCCGGCGCGATCAGCCGCCCGGCTGGCCTGACGACAAGCCGTAGAACGGCAGGGGGAGCAGAATGCTTGAACGCAAGGTTATGTGGATCGAGGGGATGTTCCTCAGACCGCATCACTTCCAGCAGCAGGATCGTCGTACCGAAAGCCTGATCTCCAGCCGGGTCGCGGCGCTTCAGCCGTTCTACTGGGGGTTCTCCCGGATCGCACTGGATCCTGCACAGTTGGCAACCGGCACAATATCCCTGCTGGAATGCGAGGGTGCATTCCCGGATGGGGTACCGTTTTCCGTACCTGGCGATGCGGCATCGGTCGAACCTTTGGAACTGGATGTCGGCACTTCGGATATCATGATCTGGCTCAGCGTGCCCGCTGTTGCATCCGGGTCTCGGCTCGGTGCCGAAAGGCCTGCGAACGGTGCGCCATCCGAAGCACGCTACGTGATCGAAAGCTCAGAGGAGGCGGATCTGCTTGATCCAACCGCCCCGCCAGAGTTGATGAAAATGGGTAATCAGGGCCTGCGGCTTGTGGCAGGCCCGCGCCCTGCACAAGGTTTCGTGGTGATGCCTTTGGCTCGGGTGCGCGAGGTTACAACTGACAGAAACGTTGTGCTGGATGATACGTTCATTCCGCCTATCCTGACGGCTGAAGCGAATGTCGGGCTGTCCCGGCAAGTCGGCGAGATTGCCCGTTTGTTCTCGGCAAGGTCCGAGGCCCTCGCTGGACGGTTTTCGGCAGCGGGCGGGGCCAGCGTATCAGCGCAGGATCAGTTCATGCGCCTGCAGGTCTGCAATCGCTGGGGCGCTAGGCTTCGGCAGATGTGTGACATGCGTGGTGGAGAACTTGAGGGCGAGCGCGGGGCCTGCCCACGCATTCACCCTGCTCCACTGCATCGGGATCTGGTCGAGGCTGCGGCTGATCTGGCTTGTTTCACACAAGAAGAAACGCGCCGCCCACCGGATTTTCCTGCCTACGACCATGACCGGCTTACGGAGACTTTTGCACCCGTTCTAATCGAGTTGAAGCGTTCACTTGGTTTCCTGGGCGAACAGAAGGCCGTGCCAATCGAGCTCAAGTTTCACCGCAAGCAGCATATCTACTATGCGCAGTCCGTGGATGGACGGCTCTTCAAGGACACGCGCTTCGTTCTGGTGGCCAAGTCGGGTATGCTGGAGGAGGACTTCCGCACGCAGCTCCCGCGTCGTACCTCGATCGGTTCGGTTGACGAGATTATCGAGATTATTGGCGCAGCGGAACGCTCCGTACCCCTGCGAGCGCTTTCGGCCTTTCCTGCAGATATCCGACCCTTGGCAGGCTACACAGCTTTCGAGTTGGATCAGAATGCTGAGGCTTGGGCGGCTATTTCTGCGCAGCAAAGCATCGCAATCCATCCGCAGGACGTGTTCGAGGGGCTCGACATGAGTCTCTGGGCAATCCGGAACTGAGGCGCCGGGGGGCAATGGCGTGACAGGCGACGACGACAACGAGGCAGGCGGGCAGGACCCGCGCGCGATCCCTCGAACTGTGTTTGCCGTCAACCCGGGTGGTCGGCGCAATGCTGGCACAGGTGTGGCGCCTCCTCCTGATAGTGGCCTCGGTCGGTTGGCGGCTGAAAGCTCCCGCCCGGGTGTGAATGGGCTGGTCGACGCGGCGGCTGACCTGTTCGATTTGGTGGTCTATCTGCGCAGCCAGAACACCGCGGTACCCATCGGACCGCTCCGTGACAAAGCGGTCACGCTTGTTCGTGACTTTG
>JBGCFK010000571.1:0-17003 GCA_045106875.1 Paracoccaceae bacterium
GCAACGAAATCTGATCCGCGCGCGATAACGGATGCTTCGGTCAGCTCAGTCATATCATTCCCGTACCTTTGCGGCAGTTACCCGCTGCCGCGTATACACACAAAAACTCTAACCATCCAATTATGACACGGCCGGGGCTCCGGAACAATTGTCGGGACAAATCAGCCCACCTGATCATTGACACGCAGCCTAGTTGCCGTACATCCGGCACCTTATGAGCTCGAGGGGCAAAGTAATGAGTGCGACACCGATCCGAGGTCTTTTGTTCGACAAGGACGGCACGCTCTTTGATTTTGCTGCCAGCTGGTCTGGGGTAATCGACGCGACGCTTGCGGCTCTGAGCGCCGACACAGACGTGCAACATCGGATGGCACGTGCATCGGGCTATGATCCCGAAACGAAGGAATTCGAGGCGGGCTCTCCATCTGTCGCAGGTACGCTTGACGAGGTTGCCGCCATCTGGGCCAGGCATTTGCCAGATGGTCGCCCGGAAAGGGTGATTGCCGTTGCAGCGCAAATCGAGGCAGGCTCGTCTGGGAATGGCAACCTTGTGCCAGCGGTTCGAAATCTTGCTGGATTTCTTGGTGGCCTGAAACAACGTGGCTATATGCTCGGCATTGCCACGCACGACTCCGAAGCCGCGGCTCGCGCGCACATGGCCGCGCACAACTCCATCAGTCACTTTGATTTCGTTGCGGGCTAGGACTGTGGACACGGGCTGAAGCCGGGGCCGGGCATGTTACTGGCATTTGCCAAAGCAACCGGGCTGGTCCCCTCTGAAATCGTTATGATTGGGGACAGTATACATGATCTGGGCGTCGCCCCCGCGGCGGGAGCTGCGATGGCAGTAGGCGTACTAACGGGCCCGGCCGGTCATCATGACCTTGCGCCTTATGCCGACCATGTGTTGCCCTCGATCGCCGATCTGCCAGGATTGTTAGACAGCCTGCACGACTCTGCCTGAACGCTTGCCCCTTTGATCCAACATCTGATCCTGCTCAGGCGACCTTTGCAGTGCGCCGCGCCATTGCCGTCAGTGCGTCATCTGAGACCATCTCGATCGGGGTGAAGTCCTGATGGGCCAGCCACTCTTCTCGGGTAGGTTTCCGAATGTGGTTCGAGCACGCGTTGACGGTCAGATAGACGATCTTCCGCGGGAAGGGCGTGATGTTGCCCGAGGACCCGTGCACCAGATTGCCGTCGAACATCAGCATCGAGCCTGGCTTTCCGGTTGGCGCTACCAACCCCCCTGCCGCGCAGAGCTTCTCAACCGTTTCCTCTGACTGTGTGAAAAGCGGGAACGAAGTGGTGGCGGTATCCTTCGTGCTCTCCAGCACACCGTGTCGGTGCGAGCGCGGGATCAGCATGAGCGGTCCGTTGAATGGAAAAACTTCATCCAGAGAGACCGAGATGTTCATGGCGCGCGGTTCGGGCATGCCGTCCTTTTCCAGCCAGTTGCCATAGTCCTGATGCCACTGCCAGACATCGCCAGTGAACTTGGCCTTCGCGTTGACCTTGTACTGGTGCAAATAAACTCCCTCGCCCCATAGCTGCTGAAGGGGTGCGATCAAGCGCGGATGACGACCCAGAATGTCGAAGGCTTCGTGCAGGCGGTGGACCGCAAAGGCGCTGCGCGGGGTGCCGTTTTTCTCCAGATAGATCTCGTCCCGCTTCATGCGGAAGACCTCGTCCGAGGCTTGCTTCAGCACGTCGACTTCTTCTTGGCTGAAGTAGTCTGGTATGAAGATCCAGCCTTCGTCACGCAGTCGGGTGAGTTGTTGGTCGTTGAGTTTCATGGCTTGTCCCACCTGATCGTTCCGCGCGGCGCCAATGATACTGGCATCTCGAGGACGATAGCACGCTGCCAGCCTTCTGCAATCGCTTCGATCCGAGCACACAATCCTGCACGAAAGTATCCGCTTGAGGGAACTTGCGGAAACGCGACACGATCTGACGTAACGAGGCGCGCAATTTCGATTCCCAAAAGCGCAGGCTTTCCGGAACGCCATCAGAGAGACTTGGCATGCAAGGAGGCTTGGGATGAACGAACAACCCAGACGCAAGCGCGGCGGTGGCCGGGCTGGCAACGCGCGTCGCGGCGGGCCTGCCATCGGCCAGACCCCGTTCCACATCCCTCAGATGACTGACGCGCCAACCGAGCCCCTGACCCCGGAAGGTGTGGAGAAGGTGCACGACGCGGCGATGCGCATTCTCGAGGAGATCGGGATCGATTTCCTGCATGAAGGTGCCTGTGCCGAACTGAAGAAAGCAGGTGCTGCCGTCGAGGGGACCCGTGTCCGCATGGGCCGGGAAATGGTAGTCGAGCTTTGCGCCCGTGCACCATCCGACTTCACCATCACCCCGCGCAATCCGGACCGGAAGGTGCATGTGGGCGGCAAAAGCCAGATTTACGTGAACGTGTCTTCACCGCCCTCGGTGTCGGATCTGGACAGGGGGCGTCGTCCGGGCGACCGCGAGAGCTTTCGCGATCTGATCAAGCTGACACAGTACTTCAACTGCATCCACATGGCGGGCGGCTATCCGGTGGAGCCGATGGACCTGCATCCCTCGACGCGACATCTGGACTGCCTTCACGACAAGTTGCTGCTGACCGATAAGGTGGCGCATTGCTACAGCCTTGGCGTTGAGCGGGTTGAGGATGTGATGGAGATGGTCCGAATCGCAGGCGGCCTGACCCATGATGAAGTCAACGCCGAATGCCGAATGTACACGAACATCAACTCCACCTCGCCGTTGAAGCATGATTGGCCGATGCTTGACGGGGCGATGCGGATGGCCAAGCGGGGGCAGATGGTCTCGGTCACGCCCTTTACCCTTTCAGGGGCTATGGCACCCGTGACCTTGGCAGGAGCTATCGCACAGCAGACCGCCGAGGCTCTGGCCGCGATCGCGTTGCTGCAATTCGTGGCCCCGGGCGCGCCTTGTGTCATGGGCTCGTTCACTTCGAACGTAGACATGAAGTCGGGCGCACCTGCGTTCGGGACCCCCGAATACATGCGGGCGACGCAGATGTCGGGCCAGATGGCACGGCATTATAATCTGCCGCTGCGATCGTCGAATGCCTGCGCGGCGAACTGCCCGGATGCGCAGGCGGCTTGGGAATCTGCGTTTTCGTTATGGGCCTGCGTGTCGAGCCAGACGAACATTGTTTATCATGCGGCTGGCTGGCTCGAGGGCGGGCTCTGTGCGTCCTACGAGAAGTTCGTGATGGACTGCGAGACGATCCAGCAGATCAATCGCTACATGCAGCCCATCGGGGTGACCGAGGAAGACCTTGCCGTGGACGCGATTGCCGAGGTTGATGCGATGCCAGAAGCACAGCGCCATTTCCTAGGCTCACCGCACACCATGGAGCGATACGAGAGCGCGTTCTACAAACCTTTCCTATCAAACTGGGACAGCTATCCGGCCTGGGAAGCGGCGGGGTCCGAGCGCACGCCCGAGCGCGCCAACAAGATCTGGAAGCAGATATTGGCCGAATTCGAGCCGCCGCCAATTGACGTTGCAATTGCTGAGGAGTTGGGCGCGTTCGTGGAGCGACGCAAGGCAGAAGGCGGGCAGAGCACGGACTTTTGATGTCGGGCGTAACTGTGCCCGTTCCGGGCCACGCGGAGGCTCTGCCTCCGCACCTCCGAGGTATTTTTGGCAAGATGAACGGCTGTTGACTTTTGTAGGCCTTCGTTCCAGCCAAAATGACGCAAGGCCCCAACGATCGGTCTTCCTGTCGACGTTGCGTCACTGGTCTGTTTGCGACGTTTCCTGCCGCCGTGAAGACAGCGATAATCTTTTCGGAGCCTAGTTTCTCCGACGACGAATTTCCTTTGTTGCGGGGACCTGATGCAGGTTTTTGATTCCGGTGCTGTGCCGCCAATGACATTCGGGGCCGGGCGGCTGGCCGACGCGCCCGAGATTACAAGCGAGCTGGGCGCATCGCGCGTGCTCGTTGTGGCGGATGCGATACTTGTGGAACTCGGCGTGACAGCCCGGCTGGAGCAGTCCTTGTCAGCAGCCGGTATTGGCGTCGAGATGGCCGCCGATATCATGGGCGAGCCAAAGGACAGCCTGGTCGATGGATTGGCCGAACGTGCAAGGGAGACAGGCTGTGACGCGGTTATCGGCCTTGGCGGCGGGGCGGCGATGGACGCTGCGAAGCTCGTGGCAGGCATTGCCTGCGCTGACGAGTCCGCGTTGCACTATGCGCTTTGCGCAAATCCGTACCCCTCCGAACGCCTGCCCGCGATTGCCATCCCGACCACTGCTGGCACGGGATCCGAGGTTACGCGTACGTCCATCGTCTCCAAGGCTGATGGCCTTAAGTACTGGTACTGGGGCGAGGAACTTATGTTCGCCCATGCCCTTCTCGATCCAGAACTGACTGTTTCGCTGCCGCCGCATGTAACGGCGTGGACAGGGATTGACGCCGTGGCGCATGCATTGGAGGCAGTGACGTCTCGCAGTGTTAACGCAGTTGGGCGGCTGTACGGACTGCAGGCGCTCGAGCTCCTGTCGGATGCTCTGCCGCGTGCGGTGCGCGATGGCACGGATGTGGACACAAGGGGCCGCGTGCTTTGGGGCGCAACGGTCGCTGGCCTCGCACTCCACAATTGCAACACGCATATGGGGCACAACATTTCCCACGCACTGGGTTCGTTGGCGTCGGTGCATCACGGGTTGGCCACGGGGCTCGCCTTGGAGGTGACTCTGCCTTGGCTCGTAGAACGCTCGGAGGGAAGGGAGAACTACGCCGCCGCTGCCGCCGCTCTGGGTGCATCCGGCTATGCGAGCTCCCTGCCGCCACGATTTGCCGAGCTGATGCGCGAATGCGGCATCGACCGGGTTTTGCCTGAAAGCTGCATCGGCATGTCGCCTGCGACCTTGTCGGAACAGATGCAAAGCAGCGCGAATATTGGGATGTCCCGAAACGCGGCCTGCGAGGTCACATCGGCAGATCTGGATATGGCGGCGGCCGACATGCTGGCACTCGCGCCTGCCCGGGTGGCGATCGCCTGATCCTGCCCATCACCGCGCGCAAAGGTGTGGTTTTTGGCAACGGCGACTGCGATTTGCTATGCCCGAGGCTGCTTGTCCTCGAAACCCTTTCTACCCGAGGGCGAAAAGCATTAGCATCCCCGAAAGGGGCACCCGAACAGATGAGGGGATAGAACATGGCTTTGGAAAATGCATTTGATAAGCTTCGTGACGGTTTGGAGGATCTCGGCTCGCTTGAGATCCGCAGTTTCTCGGGCGACGTCACTGCAGTGATCAACAGTGGGGCGGGCAATCAGAGCTTCAAGACGCTGTTCGACAAGGCGATAAAGGACGGCAAGATCTCGCTGAAGATGTACACGCGACTGGATGCGGACGGCGACAGCGATCACTTCATCGCGGACAGCGGGATCGATGACGGCATGGCGGCGGGTCATATTGCAGCATTCCAGATGGGACAGGAGATCCGTCGCAGTTACATCGAGCTGTTCCGCGACGTTGCCCAACGCATCGTCAAATAGCGCTCCTGGCAGATGCAGTTCGAGCGGGCGGCGGCCATTCTGCGCGGGGTTGAGCAGGCCCCCACCTTTGGCGTGGCTGCCCCCGTTCCGGCCGATGACCTGTTGGCAGCAGACGCACACCAAGCCTTTCCACAATCACGCATTCGGGCTGCGCGGTCTTGGCTCTTTGCGCTTGGCTATCTCGCGATGGATGAGGACAGGGCGGATTATGATCCGGCTCTGCAATCTGCTGTCACCCGGTTTCAACAAGAGGCCGGTCTCGTCGTGGATGGTTGGATCGGCGCGCATCAAACCTGGCCCCGCCTGCAAGCACTCGTGACTTTTGAGGCCGCGCTGGATCCAGCGCACTGGTCCCAGCCTGATGGCTCGCCGCGCCCAGCACTGGTACGCGCCGTGCGTTTGCGGTTGTCAGTCTACGGAATTGGCAAGATTGAGGCAGGTGTCGACCTGACCGATCTGACCAGGGACCTCGCGACGTTTGACAAGCTTCTGCGCGATCTGGGCGTAGACGCCGCTCAATCCACGCCCCGTTTGGCCGAGAGTCTCGTGCATGTGCTGGACCATGATGTCCATCTGGGGAGCATTGTGGCTTCCGCTGGTGCATCCAAAGTGCGCAGGCTTTTGGAAGAACTGGACGACGGCGACCGTGCAGTTGCGGCGTTCGGGTTGCTCCTGAACATTGCCAAGGTCGAACTTTGGCTGGCGCAGGAAGCCGAGGTCGACCTGAAAACCGTATACCGCAGTCGTTTGCGGTTCGGGCGGGATCTGGTCCTGCCGAGGGAGATCAGATTGGACATGGTGCAGTACATGTCCTGGGTTGATGAGGAAGCGCATGGTGTTTCGGGCCTGCGCAAGGCCTTTCAGCGGGCGATTCGGGCGGATGAGCCGTATCAGGCTGTGCGGCTGTTCCTTCAGACCGCCGCAAACCACGGTCAGGTTTCCGAGCCCTTCGCCGAGGATCGGCTGGAGTTGTTGGATGCCTTTTATGGCGGGCAGGCGAATGACGTCCCGCGCAGGGCCGAGGAAACAGTGAACGCCCTGACCGGCCAGGCAAGCTTTCGTTCGCGGCTTTGGGATGGGCTCAGGCGGCTTTGGTCTTGGATGAACAAGGCGCTGAGACGGGCGATCGCGACGGGCAAGAAGGTGCTGAAGCTGGCCCGGGATCTGGCAGCCTATGCGTTTCAAGCGGCATCCGAAGGTCTGCGTCAGATACTGCATGCCATTGGCGCATTTGTGCGGCACGCAGAGACTGCTGCGTCACGCTCGCATGTGGATCCGCGAGGCTGGGTTGGAGTGCGCCGCGAGTTAGGCCGCGATGTGAACCTCTTCGTCTCGCCCGGTGCAGCAAGTGGTTATGTCGAGGTATGGACGGAAAGGCTGGCAACCTCCGCCGCGATCTTCCGGCGCGCCTCCTCCGTGCTGCGCTACGTTATCGCGCTTGGCCTGGCAGTGAGCGGACTCGTGGTTGGCGGGCCGTTGGTTCTGCGCAGCCTTTTACAGGTGGCGCGCGATCTTCGCCGAGTCGTGTCGGTTCTGGGCGAGATTTCCCGGTTGCAGACACGTCATGACGAGCTGGACCAAATTCTGGCGAGGGCTTGAGCGCCCGGAAGGGAAAATCATGAAGATCGGTTTCATCGGCCTCGGTAATGCAGGCGGAAAGCTCGCTGGCTCCATACTGCGCAACGGGTTCGACCTGGTGGTGCGCGATCTCGACCGCGCTGCGGCCGAGCCGTATATCGCCAAGGGTGCCGGTTGGGCCGAAAGCCCGGCCGAAATGGCCAAAGTCTGCGATCTGATCATCACCTGTTTGCCTTCACCCGCCGCCTCTGCTGCCGTGATGGAAGGGGAGGCTGGGTTGCTTGAGGCGCTGGGCCCCGGCAAGATCTGGGCCGAGATGTCCACGACCGATGAAGCCGAGGTGCGCCGTCTGGCCGATCTGGTCACTGCAACTGGTGCCGAGGCCATCGAGTGTCCTGTGTCGGGTGGGTGCCATCGTGCGGCGACCGGCAACATCTCGATCTTCGCAGGCGGACCACGCGCGACGTTCGAGAAGATGCTGCCGGTGCTGACCGTGCTTGGCCGACGCGTGTTGCATACCGGTGAGTTGGGCACTGCGTCGATCCTGAAGGTCATGACCAATTATCTGGCGACCGCCAATTTGCTGACGGTCTGCGAGGCCATGACCACCATGAAAGCAGCGGGTTTGGACTTGGCCACGACTTACGAGGCAATCAAGATTTCGTCGGGCACGTCATTTGTGTCTGAGACCGAGGCGCAGGTGATCCTGAACGGTTCCCGAGATATCGAGTTCACTATGGATCTTGTGGCCAAGGATATCGGCCTGTTCCAGACGATTGCTGATCGCAACGGAGTGCCGTTGGAGATCTCGCCGCTGATGATCGAGATCTTCAAGGATGGCATGGCGCGTTATGGCACCCGGGCGAACTCGGATGACATTATCCGGCGGCTGGAAGAAGCGACCGGGCTGGAGATCCTGGCGCCCGGGTTTCCTGCGCTGATGGTGGATGATGAACCCGAAGAGCAAGGATATGAAGTGATCCCTGCACGTGGTTGACGCGCGCTACCACGCAACCGTGATCACACTGGCAGTGCTGGCACTGGCGTTGGCCGATCATGCAGGCTAGCGTCCGGGTCACAAAACCAACGGGAGGAAAACCATGTCCGTCGTCGTCAACGTCACCTTCAAAGCCAAAGACGATCAGTATCAGGCGCTCTATGATACACTGGTCGCCATTCTGCCGGATACGGCGGGCTACAAGGGCGCCGAGCTGATCTCATGTGCTGCGGATGCGGACGACAAGTCCTTCCATGTTCACGAGGTCTGGGACAGCATCGAAAGCCAGCAGGCCTATCTCGGATGGCGTTCCGACCGGGGCGATGTCGAGAAACTGGTCGCGATGTTGCGCGAACCGCCGGAGTTCAAGCAGGAAGAACACCTCGTATTTGGGTGATAGGCCCGCGCAGATCTGGCGCGGTACTCTACAAGCCTTGGACTGACCCGGAAAGGGCATGCGGGCTGCTGTCCGCATATCCGTCCGCCTGACGCAGGTCAGCGCACTGGCAGAACCCGTGGTGGTGTCTGCGTGTCGGATACAGCAGTGCACTACGGTCTTGTTCGAATGCATGAAGTTGCGCCTAAGCCAGCTATAGGCTTCCTTGAGGTCCAACCGGTTGCGGATGCCAAAAGACTATTGGCACACGACTAATACTGCGACGCATTGAATCGGACTCATTGAATGGGCTTCCCGCATTGGCATAGGTCTGGTTCATGATGGCAAACTGAGGAGGTTTTCCATGAGAGCGGGCATCGATCTTCGCGGTGATTTCTTGGCTGTTGACCTGCGTCAGGTGGCTCGGCGGAGCGCTGATGCGGATCAAACGAGACGGCTTCTTTCGATTGCAGTGATCATCCTGGATGGGGGCTCGCGGAGCGACGCGGCCCGCACCGGCGGAGTTGGTCTGCAGGTCGTCCGCGACTCGCTGCCCGGCAGCGCATCCCAGCATGCGTGAGAGGGGGGTGCTGCGGCTCAACGAGGGTAGGCCAGAGGCGCTGCGGACGCGCAAGGCCCCCGGGAAGTCTCCGATCCTGACAGATGAACGGCGCCAAGAACTGGCTGCCGCCGTCGAGGCGGGCCCCAAGCCCTGCCTTGATGGCGTGGGCCGGTGGCGCTTGATCGATCTGGTCGAGTGGGTCAGGGACGAATTCGGCGTCACGGTCAGTCGCGCCACGTTGGGTCGGGAGCTACGCGCCATGGGATTCCGCAAATTTTCGGCCCGCCCTCAGCACTATGCGCCCGACCCCGGCGCCATCGAGGCGTTCAAAAAACTTCCCCGACATGGTCCGCGACATCCGCACCCAGAACGGCTGGCCGCCGGTAGAGATCTGGTTCCCGGAGTTCGCCATGCTGACCGCCATCGGTCCGAGGCCCATGGCGGACGCGCGGGTCGGGCAGAAGAACAAGATCACCCGCCGCTGGGCGGGCCGATCGTGCCCGCCCGAGCGGCTTTTGCCAGACGTTCGAGGCCATGCGCCAACCTGGCCTTGCGATCTGCGATCCAGGCCTGCGGATCAAAAGGCACCCTCACCCGCCCACCCCGCCACCATCCGGGCTGCGCCCGATGGTGTCGGATGCTGGTCCGTGTGGGTTGTTTTTAAACGGGTCAGCGGATACGCCCTGCGCCATGGAACTTAACGTCATAGAGCATGCCTCCGACAGCGCTGAGGTGCACCCGCCGCTGATTATCGCGCATGGCCTTTTCGGTGCCGCTCGGAATTTCAACACATTGGGACGCAAGCTGGCCGTGGGCCGCCGGGTGGTGTTGGTCGATATGCCCAACCATGGCGAGAGCCCTTGGACAGATGACGTTTCCTATCCTGCCATGGCGGCGGCCCTGGGACACCTTGTCGAAACCCGTTGTGGCGGGCGCGCCGTCGTCCTGGGACATTCCATGGGCGGAAAGGCGGCTATGGCATTGGCGTTGAGTCGCTCCGACTTGTTGGCCGGGTTGATCGTTGCCGATATCGCTCCGGTGGCCTACAGCCATACGCACCAGCCCTATATCGAGGCAATGCTGGATATGGATCTGTCCAAGGTGACCAAGCGGTCTGATGGCGATACCATGCTTGCCGATGTCGTGGCAGAACCAATGCTGCGAGCTTTCCTGCTCCAGAACCTGTTGGTCGAAGACGGCATGGCGCGCTGGAAGCTGAACCTGAAAGCCCTGCGCGACGAGATGCCTGCGCTGATCGGTTGGCCCGAGGAAATGGCGGCTGCGCTGTTTGATGGGGCCGCGTTCTTCATCTATGGGGGCGCGTCGGAGTATATGGGTTCGGATCAGAAAGCCGCGGTTCAGGCACAATTTCCGGCCGCGGAGTTCCATGAAATCCCGGGCGCGGGGCACTGGCTTCACGCCGAGCAGCCGGGGGCGTTTCTGTCGTCCGTGCAAAAATGGTTGGCCCGCGCTAATCTGTAGAGCTCATACATTGATCTCACACTTCTGCTCATCTGGAGCGTCATCAGGGAGGGTCGATCAACGCCAAGCATTCAAGGGAAGATCGTCAAATCGAAGCCCGGGCTGCTGGAACTTGCAAAGCTGTTCGTCAGCGTATCGCTGGCCTCCATGGCGGGAGTATCCGGGGCCGTTTTTATCGCTGCAAGGAGCCTACGATAACAGCGGCGAAGAGCCTTTGATTGATCCAGCCGCCTCAAACCTGTGATGAACATCCGGGTGCCGCAGCATACCTGAAAGGCGGTGATTGACTTGGCTAGCGATCACCCGGCCATTGGACAGAAACGCAGACATTCCGCGAAACGCGGCGCATCGTGGTGGATAAGACGATCAAAACGCACGGTCCATCAGACAGCACGCAAACAGTTCTCGGCGTAGCAAGCTGAGCTGTCCGTCAGATAAGGTCTGAAGTTTTACAGCTGATCTGACTACTCCGCCGCGATACGTCCGGCCTTTGCAAGCATTGGATGCAGGTAGTGGCCAGTATGGCTTGCCTCGATACCAGCCACATCCTCGGGTGTGCCGACAGCTACGACCTCCCCGCCGCCATCGCCACCTTCAGGGCCAAGGTCGATCAGCCAGTCAGCCGTCTTGATCACATCCAGATTGTGCTCGATCACAACGATGGAGTTGCCAGTATCCACGAGCTCCTGCAACACCTCCAGCAGCTTCTTGACGTCCTCGAAATGCAGCCCGGTCGTTGGTTCGTCCAGAATATACAGTGTTCGCCCGGTCGCTCGTTTCGAGAGCTCTTTCGACAGCTTCACGCGCTGTGCCTCACCGCCCGAAAGTGTGGTCGCCTGCTGGCCGATCTTGATGTAGCCAAGCCCTACGCGTTCCAAGGTGATCAGCTTGTCGCGGATCATCGGGATTGCCTCGAAGAACTTCACCCCGTCCTCGACGGTCATGTCCAGCACCTCGGCAATGGACTTGTTGCGATACTTGATCTCAAGCGTCTCGCGGTTGTAGCGCGCGCCCTTGCAGGTCTCGCACTCCACGTAGACGTCCGGCAGAAAGTGCATTTCGATCTTGATGACGCCGTCGCCCTGGCATGCTTCGCAACGCCCGCCCTTGACGTTAAAACTGAAGCGGCCCGGCTTGTAGCCGCGCGCTTTGGCCTCCGGCAGTCCGGCGAACCAGTCGCGCATCGGGGTGAACGCCCCTGTATATGTCGCCGGGTTCGAGCGCGGCGTGCGTCCGATTGGTGACTGATCAATGTCGATGACCTTGTCGAGCTGATCCAGCCCCTTTATCGTCCTGCAGGGGCTGGGCTGCGTGCGCGCGCCGTTCAGCCGAGCTGCTGCGGTCTTGTAGAGCGTCTCGATTGTAAGGGTAGACTTGCCGCCACCCGACACCCCCGTGATGCAAGTGAACGTGCCCAGCGGGATCTCTGCGTCGACATCTTTCAAGTTGTTGCCCGACGCGCCCTCTATCCGGATGGTTTTGCCGTTGCCGTTGCGCCGTTCGGTCGGCACAGCGATTTCGCGCGCTCCGGTGAGGTAGGCGCCGGTGATCGACTTGGGGTTTGCCGCGACCTCGCCGGGCGTGCCCGACGCAATGATCGAACCGCCGTGCACGCCTGCGCCGAGCCCGATGTCGATGACGTAGTCAGCCTCGCGTATTGCCTCCTCGTCATGTTCGACCACGATCACGGTGTTGCCCTGATCGCGCAGGCCCTTGAGGCTTTCAAGCAGGCGCGAATTGTCCCGCTGGTGCAGGCCGATAGAGGGCTCGTCCAGCACGTATAAAACGCCGGTCAGGCCTGACCCGATCTGGGAGGCAAGCCGGATTCTCTGGCTTTCGCCGCCCGAGAGCGTACCCGAGTTCCGCGACAGGGTGAGGTAGTCAAGGCCTACATTCACTAGGAACCCCAGCCGTTCGCGGATCTCCTTGAGAATGGCCGCTGCGATCTCGTTCTTCTGCTTCGTCAGCTGTTCGGGTACCTTTTCGGCCCAGGCATAAGCCTCACGGATACTGAGTTCGGTCACCATGCCCACATGCGCCTTGCCAATCTTGACGGCCAGCGCCTCGGGCCGGAGTCGGTGCCCATCGCAGGCATGGCAGAACTGCGTGCCCTGGAAGCGTTCGAACTCCTCGCGCACCCACGAACTGTCCGTCTCGCGATAGCGCCGTTCCATGTTCGGGATGATCCCCTCGAAGGGACGTGAAACCGAGTAGACCCGGCCACCATCGTCATAGCGAAACTTGATCTCCTCATCACCAGACCCGTGCAACATGACCTGATGCGCATGTTTGGGCAGCTTGGCCCACGGTTTCGTAGTCGAAAACCCGTAGTGCTTGGCAATGGCGTCCAGTGTCTGCTTGAAATAGGGCGTCTTGGACTTGGCCCAGGGTGCCAGCGCGCCTTCCATAAGCGAGAGCTGTTCGTCCGGCACCACAAGACGTTCGTCGAAGAACAGCTCGACCCCCAAACCGTCGCATTCGGGGCAGGCGCCGAAGGGTGCGTTGAAGCTGAACAGCCGCGGTTCGATCTCGGCAATTGTGAAGCCCGATACCGGGCAGGCGAATTTCTCGGAAAAAACCGTACGTTCGGGGTCGCCTTCCTTGGGTGCTGTTTCAATCACCGCGATCCCGTCGGCAAGACCAAGGGCAGTCGAGAAACTGTCTGCGAGCCGTGTCTCGATCCCTTCTTTCACCACAATCCGGTCCACGACCACGTCGATATTGTGGCGGAATTTCTTGTCCAGGGTAGGCGGCTCGTCGAGGTCATAGAACTCACCATTGACCTTGACGCGCTGGTAGCCCTGCTTGCGCAACTCGAGAAACTCTTTCTTGTACTCGCCCTTCCGGTCCCGGATGATCGGCGCCAGCAGGTAGAGCCGGGCGCCTTCCTCCATGGTCATGACCCGGTCGACCATATCCGAGACCTGCTGTGCCTCGATTGGCAAACCAGTGGCGGGCGAATAGGGCGTGCCAGCCCGGGCGAACAGCAGCCGCATGTAGTCGTAGATCTCGGTGACCGTGCCCACAGTTGAGCGTGGGTTCTTGGAGGTCGTCTTTTGTTCGATAGAGATGGCTGGGGAAAGCCCTTCGATGTGGTCGACATCGGGCTTTTGCATCATCTGGAGGAACTGGCGCGCGTAAGCCGAGAGCGACTCGACATAGCGCCGCTGACCTTCGGCGTAGATCGTATCGAAGGCCAAGCTGGACTTGCCCGAACCAGACAGCCCCGTGATCACCGTCAGGGTGTCGCGCGGAATGTCGGCATCAATGCCTTTGAGGTTGTGCTCGCGGGCGCCCCGCACTTTCAGGTACTTCGTTTCGGCCATGGAATCCTCCAACCCGCAGACATAGCGGACGGGTCCGGAATTGCGAGTCGGGAGAGTGTAAACAAATCAGGAACAAGCGTCTCCTGACAATTTGCTTGTGGATAGGTTTGTGGATGACTGGACCACCATGCGGCGTCTCTGGCGGTTTGATCCAGCGCAAGGCGGTTGAGATGTGGCCGGGGCAGTTTGCTGACAGCGCAAAGGAGGTCACTATGAACAAGCACAGCAAATTGCCAAAGCAATCGGGCATTCCTGCATCTGACATTTCCATAGGTCACAAATCGACCGACCCGGTCGAGATCCGGCATGCGTTCGGGACGGGTGAGTATCCCTATGACCGCAAGATTGCGCGCAGAAGCTACGAAAAGGAAAAGGCGCGCCTGCAGGCGGAACTTCTGAAGGTGCAGCTTTGGGCGCGCGAAAGCAGCGAGAAGTTCGTGCTTTTGTTCGAGGGACGTGATGCGGCGGGCAAGGGTGGGACAATCAAGCGGTTTATGGAGCACCTGAACCCGCGCTCTTGCCGAATCGTAGCATTGGAGAAGCCGTCGGAAGTCGAGCGGGGACAGTGGTTCTTTCAACGCTATATCGAGCATTTGCCGACGAACGGAGAGATGGTCCTGTTCGATCGGTCCTGGTACAATCGCGCCGGCGTCGAGAGGGTGATGGGCTTCTGCGAGCCCAACGACTATCTGGAGTTCATGCGCCAGACGCCGGAACTCGAGCGGATGTTGGTGCGCTCGGGCATCCGGCTTTACAAGTACTGGTTTTCGGTGACCCAGGCCGAGCAACGTCGGCGCTTCAAGTCGCGCGAATCCGATCCTCTCAAACAGTGGAAACTCAGCCCCATAGATCTCGCCTCACTGGATAAATGGGACGACTACACCGAGGCAAAGGAAGCGATGTTCTTCTATACCGACACCGCGGATGCGCCCTGGACCGTTATCAAGTCCGATGACAAGAAGCGGGCGCGTTTGAATTGCATGCGCCATTTTCTGTCCACGCTGGACTACCCTGACAAGGATCCTGACGTTGCCCGCCTTCCAGACCCGCTGATTGTCGGGCATGCGGCACATGTCATTCACCCGGCGGACCATATCCTCGGCAAAGCATTGCATCCCAAACACCGACGCGCCAGCAGCAAGGGCCTTTGATGCGCTGAATCGGTGATGCGCAGGTGCGGACTCGAAGCCTCTGCGCGCGGAAAATGCTTAAAGTGGCGCGGCGCCTTTGCTTTGGTCCAAGCATTGTTAGCGGTTGACTTTTTCGCTGCAATGCACCATCAGCCAATCACAGATGTCGGTCCGCCGCGTGAGCGGACAGTTGCGAGGCGCATGACCGCCCCCGGCATCCCAATCACAGGTTCCCACATCACGCAGGGGTCCGGCGTACTGACGCCCTTCGAACAATACGGTTCTGGGCAGAGCATTGCGCAACCCAAAGCGAACGTCCCCTCGTCCCGAGGGTGACCGTTATATTTGGCGTTGGTACAGAGCCTTCGCCCCGAAAGGACTACACGAAATGGATTTCACCACGCTTGGGCTTGTGCCCAAACTGGTCGACAAGCTTGCGAAGCTTGGCATCACCGATCCCACACCGATCCAGGAAAAAGCCATTCCGCTTGCGCTGGACGGCCGCGATGTCATGGGTCTGGCCCAGACTGGAACCGGCAAGACGGCTGCGTTTGGCCTACCCATGGTGCAGCTGCTCGACAAGCAGGGCACAAAACCGGCTCCTAAAACCGCACGAGGGTTGATACTGGCACCAACGCGGGAATTGGCAAAGCAGATCCTCGAAAACCTGCGTGCTTACACTGCTGGCTCGCATCTGAAGGTTGGGCTGGTTGTCGGCGGCGCCTCGATCGGACCGCAGATCAACCGTATGCAGTCGGGCGTCGATCTTCTGGTCGCAACGCCGGGACGATTGATTGATCTGCTGGATCGCCGGGCCGTACGGCTGGATGAGGCGCAGTTCCTCGTGCTGGACGAGGCTGACCAGATGCTGGATATGGGCTTTATCCATGCACTGCGCCGGATTGCACCGTTGTTGCCGAAGAATCGCCAGACAATGTTGTTCTCGGCGACCATGCCGAAGCAGATGGCCGAACTGTCGTCCGCCTATCTGACCAACCCAGTCCGTGTCGAAGCAGCGCCTCCGGGCAAGCCGGCCGAGAAAGTCGAGCAGGCGCTGCATTTCGTCGAACAGCCCCAGAAGGCGGCGTTGTTGGCTGACTACCTCGCCAAGCACCGAGAGGAGCGCGCGATTGTCTTCTGTCGCACCAAGCACGGCGCCGAGAAGCTGATGAAGTCGCTGGACAGGCAGGGCTTTGCTGCAGCTTCGATCCACGGCAACAAAAGTCAGGGTCAGCGCGACCGGGCGATCAAGGGCTTCAAGTCAGCCGAGATCAAGGTGCTGGTCGCGACGGATGTCGCTGCGCGCGGGCTGGACATTCCGGGTGTTGGCTTCGTCTACAACTACGATCTGCCGAATGTGCCCGACAACTATGTGCACCGGATTGGCCGTACGGCCCGGGCTGGCGCTTCAGGATCGTCGATTACTTTTTGCGCGCCTGCGGAGATGGGTGAACTGAAGGCGATCCAGAAGATCATCAGCAAGCCAATTGCGGTGATCGGTGGCACCCGGTGGGAATATGAAGACACGAAAAAGTCGTCCTCTTCGAGACCCGGCAACAAACCTGGCCCAAGCCGCTCGCGCCGCCGTCCAAGGCGCCGCGCGGCCTGATCATACGCTCCCCGTGTACGGGGAGCGTAACAAACCTGTCGGGTTTTTTTACGGCCGGGTGTTGGACCGGTGCTCGGGCAGGTACCGGGAGATGATACCGAACCAATCTTCGCTCTTTTTGACCCGATCCAGCCCACTGTTCAGTGTGGCCAGCAGCTTCTCTCTGCGTGGATGGGTCTTGGCGATGACTGCGTGCATGGTGGTGACTTGCCTCAGGTGGTCATGGAACGCCACCTCGTCTTTGGCCCTAACCTTAGTGATTGCGCCCTTGGCGACGTCAGAGGCTATAGCATCCGACCAAAAACCTTGTCTGACGTCAGCACCTTTGGGGCAGATATGAGGGATTGGCATCAGGAGGATTTCTGGTTCATCGTAACCGTCAAGGAGTGAAGATGAACAAGAAATCCGGAACCAG
>JBGCFK010000572.1:0-3944 GCA_045106875.1 Paracoccaceae bacterium
CGGGGCCGATCTCGGCCGCTTTCACCTGCGTGAAATAGGCGTATTCCAGCGGATCGAACTGAGTTCTGACCGCATAGGATTTGCCCTCTACCTCGTAGACTTGGTTCTCATCCGTAAAAGTCTCTTCACGGAAGCTCTCGCACCCGGCGAGGGCCAAAATCAATACTGGCAACAGGCAGCGCATTACAACTCTCCCAAACTTTGGTGCGAACTGGATAAACCGGGGCGCGCCCGGGTTCAATCCCTGCCCGGCAGAGCTGTGTCCAGTTTTCCACCCAATCGAAGGGGTTTGGCGGATTTTGCCCGTCCTGTGGTGTCATCGGTTTCCACGAGGACGCCACAAATTGTTGCAGGTCCGTCCGCAGGCTCGAATCTGCCCGAACCCATGCCGGTGATGAAACGCTTCAGAGGCTCACCTTTGGACATGCCGATCACAGAATCATAATCACCACACATACCCGCATCCGACTGGTATGCGGTGCCCTTCGACATGATCATCGTGTCCCCGGTGGGCACGTGCGTGTGCGTGCCGACAACCAGACTGGCCCGCCCGTCGCACCAATGGCCGATGCCCATCTTCTCCGAAGTCGCCTCGGCGTGGATCTCGACAATCGACGCCGATGCCACCGCGCCCAGAGGCGCTTTCTTGAGCGCCGCATCCAAAGCAGAGAATGGATCATCATAAGGCCGCGACATGAACACCCGCCCCAGCGCGACAGCTACGAACACCTTGCGCCCGCGGGTCGCCGGAAACAGGCCCGAGCCCCGCCCCGGCGCCTGCCGGGCATAGTTCAACGGCCTCAGGATACGTGGCTCGTCATCAATGTAGGTCAGCATTTCCTTCTGGTCGAACGCATGATCCCCCAACGTCACGACATCGACGCCCGCGGCCAGCAGCTCGCTTGCAATCTTGGCGGTCATGCCAAATCCCGAAGCGGAATTTTCGGCGTTCACCACAACGAAATCCAGCTTCAGAGTCTCACGCAGCTCGGGCACCCTGTCGATCACCGCAGTGCGCCCCGCCCGGCCAACAAGATCACCCAGAAATAAAAGTCTCATGCAGCCTCGCGGACTGACATGAGCCCCTGTTCGGTGAGAATCGCATCAAGCGGTTGATCAGTAGGCTCCGTCGGTACCTGTGAAATTTCCTGCCCGGCATAGGCAAGCCCGATTGCGCACAGCCTACCTTGGGTCCGCAAAAGCTCGAGCGTACGGTCATAGAAACCGCCACCATATCCCAGACGGTAGCCGCGCCGGTCAAAGGCCAATAGTGGTGCCAGGATGAGATCCGGGATCACCGCGACACCATTGACGGGAACGTCTGCTCCGAACGGTCCTGCATGCATTGGAGTATCGGGCGTCCAAGCGTGAAACTCCAGCGGCTGACCCTCCCCAAGAATGACCGGCACGGCAAGTCCGTGACCAGCCGAATGCAGAGCATTCATCAGCGGCGTAGGATCAATCTCGGTCCGAATCGGACGATAGCCTGCAATCACGGACATGCCGGTCAGCAGGCGCGAGGCCATCAAATGGTCGCGCAACACCTCGCCTGCGCCGGGCGCACTGTCGCGCGCTGCCCTTCGTGCGGCAAATGCCGCCTTGCGGACCTCAGCCTTGATATCCTGAACCTCGACCATCAAGACGCCCTAGCGCGGCACCTCATCAAGAGCAAGGGTGGCGGAACCGTCGCAACCGTTGGGATTTCAGATCCTCGCGAGCCTGGAAACCAGGTGGGTGCCAGATACATAAGCCCACGAGCGAATGCAGAGCCAGCTCCCGCGAGAAAAATTAGGCCACCAGGAAACTGTTCCCTGACGAGAAGGACAGAAACCGCCAATCAGAGATATAGTGGCAGGGTACATGGATGGGAAGCGCTGCGCTCAGGTGCCGCGCCTGATTGACAGATTGATACGAAGTTCGGCCAGCTCCCTGCGCACTGCCTTGATGTCCTGATGCCCCCCGCCAAGGTCGGGATCGTCCACAGGCCGTGTCTCAATACCCGTTAGCCGGTAGTGCTGATCATGAGTCAGCAAACTGCTTCGAATGCGCGCCCAGATCCGGTGTTCGAGGAACCTTTGGTCCAGCCCGTATTTGTTTGATGCACCCTTGGGAAAGCAGGCGGCGATCTCTGTCTTCAGATCGAAGCCCTCGATCGGCATGCCGCCCCACAGCCCTGCCAGCACCAGATCCGTGTGCAGTGGCGAGTTGCGGATCAGGTGAAACGCATGCGCCGTCTTTTCCCATTCCCGCAGGATATCGACCTCGCGCGCGGTTGGACGGCAATCGACATCACGGCAGGCAAACCTCGCGACCTGGGGGTCCTGCAACGGAAGGAAACGCGCCAGGTAGGCGGGTATCTTTGGGTCTGACTGCAGGATCGTCTCGGCGCCCAGTTGCTGCAATGCCTTGCCGATTCCCTCGGGCACATCAGGCGCAAGATAAAACCGGCACGTCCAGTCTGGCACCATTTGGACCCAAAGGCGGGCATTGGCAAGCGCACCCATCAGGTAGATCTCACCCGTTCCGAACAGCGAGAAGGACAGGATCTTCTTCGATCCGCCTTCTATAAGCGTGATGGGCACAGGCGTGCCGAGTGCCTTGTCTTTCTCATCCAGAGCACGTTGGCCGAACTTGATCGCGCAGAGCACATCATTCTGGAAGAATGCAGCCTTGGACGCAGTGATCAGCCAGCCGATGGTCTCGCCATCAGCCTTCCGTGCCTCGTCGAGCCAACGCCATCCCTCGGCATAGTTGCCAGTGTTATTGTGGAATTTTGCAAGCAGCACAGGCGAGAAGTAGGGGTCCTGGCCCAGATGTAACTCGGCGACTGCAATGGCGCCGGACCAGTCACGCAGTTGTGCCAGCGCATCGCAAAGACACTTTTGGTACTCTACCCCTTTGGCGCCATGCTGCCGCACCTCGTCCCGCACTTCGGCATAGTGACCCGCACGCAGGCGCTGACGCAGCACATTTGCCGGGCGCAAGGATGGCGCCATTTCAGGCAGGCGCCTCCACACGGCCTGTCAGAGACTCGATGCGTGTTGCAAGCAGATCCAGCGCTTCGGCTATCGCAGCTTCACGTTCGGGTCCGTAGTGTTTGGCCTGCTCTTCCTGAAAACTGGTAAGCTCGTCAGTCTTGTCGGACATGGCAGCTTCTGCGGCCAAAGCGCGTTTTTCGGCCACCTCGCGGGCGGCCTCAGCAGTTGCAAGGCGTTCGGCAAGGTCTTCGGCCTTGGATGCCAATGCATTGCGCTCGGCCTGGATCTCGGCTGCAGCGGCTGCGCCTGATCCTGCGTCAGTCAGTTTGTCGGCAAGCATAAGAGCCGCCATCAGCATCAGACGACCCTCGGCAAGCTGTCCCATCTGGCGTTGCAATCGGGAGGCTTCCTGATCGACATAGTCTGCAAGCCGGACCAGATGGACCTCTTCGCCATCGGCACAGCCAAGGACGTAGTTCCTTCCGGCAACCTCGACATTCACCTCAGGCATGGTTCTGCGCTCCTTCTCCGACGGCGCCGCGCAGATCCCGAAGAGCCTCACGCACAGCGGTGGCGGCCTCCTCACGGAGCTTGGCATCCTCGTTGGCACGCGCCCGCAATGCCCGGATTTCTTTGGCCATCTCGTCTTGGTTGGCCTTCAAACCAGGCGCGTCGGGCACTTGATCTCCCCAGATCGCAGGAGGTTCGGCACCATCAAATGCGTTCTCCAGCTTCGTCATGGCGGCATTCATGCGTGCCAAAGCGTGATCCAATTTACTGCTCATAGCGAGGTCCTGCTCCTCCTTTGGCGGGTGATCGAGCGTCCTCGAATCGACTCGGCCGTTCTATCTGCATGAAAAACTACCCTGTTCAGGGGATTCGGCGCAAATGGCATGGTCCGGTGGGGTTGACCCGGCGGTGTCAGAAACCCCATGGTCCGCGCGCTCGCCCGGGGCCGGGCCGGGG
>JBGCFK010000573.1:0-8018 GCA_045106875.1 Paracoccaceae bacterium
GGACACAAGCAACAGCCCCGTCAGCAGCGATCCGGCATAGGCTGGATCCAACGACGCTGCGCTATGCCGCCGCGACCAGTGTTCGTGCGAACTTTGTTATCCGGTGCATCGCATCTTCCAAAGCCACGTCACCCACTGTCATGGCGATGCGGATATGTCCTGCCGCCGCGGCGCCAAAGCTTTCACCGGGCATGACGCCGATTTTTTCCGCGTCCAGCAGCTGTTCGCCGAAAGCATTCCCCGACAGTCCCGTCCCGCGCACATCCAGCATGATGTACATGCCCCCTTCGGGCGGCGAGACGCGCAGCCCCGGCTGATTCGCCAGCGCAGCAACACAGAGATCCCGCCGACGTTTATACCGCGCAGCAACCTCCGCTTCCTGCTCGGCACACTCGGTCAGCGCGAACGTGGCAGCGTCCATGATAAAGCCCGGCAGACCGTAGGTGGTGGCCCCGGCCAGATCCACCAGCTTGTCAATCGCCTGTCTGGGCGCCACAACCCAGCCGACGCGCGCACCGGTCATCGCGTAGCCCTTCGACATAGAGCCGATCTGGAACGTCCGTTCAGCCAGTCCCGGCAGATCCCGCGCGCTGAAATGCTGGCCGTCATGGACCTGACCATCATAAAGCTCGTCGGAAATAAGCCAAAGATCCTTGCGGATGCACAGCTCTGCCACCGCTGCCAGACGCTCAGGAGTGTAGACAGCACCTGTCGGATTGTTCGGCGTGTTGATCAGGATAGCACGTGTTCGGGGCGTCAGTGCCGCCTCGATAGCGGCGGCATCAGGCTGGAAACCTTCGTCGGCCGAGGTCGGCACCAGCACAGGTTCGCCCGCGACTGCACGCACGGTGACATCAAAACTGGCATAAAAAGGGTCAAGCAGTACGCAGCCATCGCCCGGATCCAACACAGCGTTCATGGCAGCATATATCGCGCCCTGCCCTCCAGATGTGACGATCACATTCTCTGGCTCCGCAGGCACAGAGTTCGTTCGCGACACGCGGGCAGCGATGGCACGGCGCAGTGCACCTGATCCTGGAACCGGTGTATACCCCAGATTGCCACCCTCGGCGCTGGCCTGCATTGCAGCAAGCACCTTGGTGTCAGTCTTTATATCGTGATCTCCAACCGAGAGCATGATGACGGGATCTCCCGCCAACAACATCTTGTGGGCGCGGTAGTGCAGATCCCAACCGTCTGAGCCACCTGTTACAACGTTCCGGATACGGTGGGACAACTCAGGCATGGTTTGGCTCTCAAGATGATCGACAGGTTCAGGTCTCAAGAACTAGACCCATCACAGTTGATACTGTGTTGAAGCTGCGGCCGCGAGACTGGCGGTGCCGCACCAAGATCAACCGCCAGCCGTCAGACTAGCCGCCAATGGCCAGCGGTACGAACCGCAGATCACCCTTGTTCTGGATCAGGAAAAGCACGGACTTTCGCTCCAGCTCGCTGGCCTCGGACACACGGGCAGCGACTTCAGCTGGTGTGGATACGGGTTCTTGCCCAACCTCGACGATCACATCACCGATCTGCACACCCTTTTCGGCTGCCTGACTTTCAGGATCGACCTCACCGATCAGCACGCCAGAGACGTCGTCGGCAATGCCGAACTCCTCTCGCGCAGCGTCCGACAGCGGACGCAGAACCATCCCGACAGCGTCAAGTTTTGTGCCTTCGACCTCAGGCTCGGCGCCCTCGTCCCCGCCGGAGGTCGCGGCGGCCGCAAGCTGATCTTCCTCCAGCAAACCGATCGTGACCTTCAGCGTCTGCGTCTTTCCCTTGCGGAAGACCACGACACGCACGGCGCTCTCGACCTGAGTATCGGCGACCAGACGCGGCAGATCGCGCATTTCGTCGACATCCTTGCCGTCAAACTTGAGGATAACATCGCCGGCTTCAACGCCAGCCGCCTCAGCCGGACCGCCAGGGGTCACTTCAGCGACCAGAGCGCCTTTGGCTTCCTCCAGATTCAGCGCCTCGGCCATTTCGTCGTTCACCGACTGGATCCGAACGCCCAGCCAACCGCGACGCGTAACGCCAAATTCCTGAAGCTGACTGACAATCTTCTGCGCGAGGTTCGATGGCACGGAAAAACCGATCCCGATTGAACCACCTGTGGGCGAGATAATGGCCGTGTTCACGCCGATCACTTCGCCATCCATATTAAACAGCGGTCCGCCCGAGTTGCCCCGGTTGATCGCAGCGTCGGTCTGGATGAAGTCGTCATAGCGCCCGGCGTTGATATCGCGGTTGCGTGCCGAGATGATCCCTGCCGAGACCGAGCCCGCAAAACCAAACGGGTTACCAATGGCCAGAACCCAATCGCCCACACGCGCGGCCGTGGAGTCGCCAAACTGCACAAATGGTAAAGGCGCGTCATGCTCGATCTTCAGGACAGCGATATCCGTCTGCGGATCCGTGCCGATCACAACAGCTTTCAGCGACAGGCCATTCGGGAAATTCACCGTGATCTCGTCGGCATCCTCGATAACGTGGTTGTTGGTCACGACCATGCCGTCTGCGGAAATCACGAAGCCTGATCCCAGCGACTGAACCTGACGGGGACCATCCGGCCGTCCGCGAGGGTAGAGATCCTTGAAAAGATCCTCCAGTGGCGAGCCGTCAGGGCCTGTCTCGTTGCCTTCGATGTTCTGAGCAGTCGAGATGTTCACCACGGAGGGGCTGAGTTGCTCGGCCAGATCCGCGAAGCTCTCGGGTGCGCCACGTGCTTCGGAGGTTTTTGTGACCGCACCTGTAAGGGCAACTGCCAGAACGATAACAGACAACAGCCTGCCAGCGACGAGAAACAGGCCCCAAGGACCTATACGAGATTGCTTGCCAGAGATCGTCAACGTTCTGTCTCCTCCATCATCCACCCTGTTCCTTGAAACGGGCGGGTGCACTGCTCCGTCGGCAGAGCCGTCTTTTGTTACTCTGACAGGAAATACTGGACCTGTCAGCCCGCACCGCTCCCACCCCTGACCACGACGTAGAGAGCGACACCGGCCACCACCAGAACCGCACCCAGCTTGCGGATGCTGTCGGGCGCAATCTTCTCCATTTCCGCCATCAAATCCGGCACGGATTTGGCGAGAATGGCCAGCGCCAGCCCTTCGATCACAAGAACGAGGGCAAGCGCTGCGAGCAAATCCACCGGACAAGACCGTTTTTACTGATCGGCCGGTCTCGTGTCCGTCTTCAGATAGTCAAAGAACTCGGAATCCGGCGAGATCACCAGGGTAGAGTTGTCGGACCGAAGCGCACTCTCATACGCGCTGAGCGAGCGGTAGAACGCGAAGAACTCCTCATCCCGGCCAAAGGCGTCCGCAAAGATGTTATTCCGTTCGGCATCGGCCTGACCACGAATGATGTCCGCCTGACGTTGAGCATCAGAGACCAGCTCGACCGCCTGACGATCCGCGGTGGCCCGCACTTCCTGTGCCCGTTCCGCACCACGCGCCCGCTCGTCCCGTGCTTCGCGCTCACGTTCGGCGTTCATTCGATTGAAGGTCGCCTCGAGGTTCTGTTCGGGCAGATCAGCACGCCTGATCCGGACATCGATCATTTCGATACCCAGAGACAGCGCCTGTGCGCGGGCCGAGTCGGTGATCCGCCGCATCAGTACTGTCCGTTCGGGCGACAGGACATCTGCCGATGGGACAGAACCGAGGACCTCTCTCAGCGACGAGTTCAGAATACTCTGCAGCCTCCGCTGAGCCGCAGATTCGGTCTGAGCCGCCTGCCTGAAAAGCCGGACATCCGCAATCCGCCAGCGGGCGAACGCATCAACAACAAGACGCCGTTCATCAAGAGGCGTGACCTCAAGCTGGGATGTCTCAAGCGGCAGGATACGACCTTCATAGAGCGCCACCTCCTGAATGAGCGGGATTTTGAAGTAGAGACCCGGTTCGGAGATCTGCTGTTTGACCTCACCAAATTGCAGCACAAGCGCCTGCTTGCGTTCGTCTACGATGAAAAGCGATGACATGATGCCGACGACCACGACACCGAGGATACCGAGAAGGATTGGTAAGCGGCGCATCAGTTAGTCCTCCGCTGCAGTTGGTCGAGGGGCAGATAAGGCACGACGCCCTGACCTCCGGCGCCGCCGGTTGCACCCTCATCGATAATGATCTTGTTAACGCTGCCCATGACCCGCTCGAGCGTCTCGAGATACAGACGTTTTCGCGTGACCTCCGGTGCCAGCACATACTCGTCATAGACCGAGATGAAGCGCGCAGCCTCACCCTTGGCTTCGTTGACGACCTGGGCGCGATAGGCTTCGGCTTCCTGCAAAAGCTGCGCTGTCTTACCGCGTGCCTCAGCCAGTTTCTGGTTGGAATAGGCCTCGGCCCGACTTTCCTCGGTGTCACGGTCCTGTTCAGCCGCCTGCACGTCGCGGAACGAGTCGATCACCTGTCCGGGCGGATCCGCACCGTCGAAGTTCAGGCGCACGATGTTCACGCCAGATTCGTAGCTGTCGAGCGTCGCCTGGATCAACTCCTGCACTTCTTGGCTGATCGCACCACGATCGCGCGACAGGATCGGTTTCAACTCGGAGCGCGCGATAACCTCACGCATGGCCGACTCGGAAACCGCCTTGATGGTCGCATCAGGTGCCGCGAGGTTGAAGAGAAAGTCTTCGGGCTCGGCAATATTCCAGACGACCTGAAAGTCGATGTCGACGATGTTCTCGTCGCCAGTCAGCATCAGACCCTCGTCCGACCCGGTGCCTGCGCCGATATCCACAATGTTCTCTTGGGTCACCCGAAGTTTTTCGTGCGTGACAAAAGGCCATGGCGCGAAGTTGAGACCTTCTGTACCGATCTCCGAGAACTCACCGAAGAACAATTCAACTGATTCCTCCGTCGTGTCGACCCGGTAGAAGCTTTGCCATCCCCAGAAAAGGACCAAAAGCACGGGTATCAGGATCGGCAGGGCCTTCTCGAACCCACCTCCGCCGCCGCCGCCACCGCCACCGGTTCCCCGGCCCGTGCCGCCGCCTTTGCCGCCCAACACAACGCGTAGCTGGTCCCGACCCTTGCGAATCAGATCGTCCAGATCAGGGCCTTGGTTGTTGCCGCCGCCGCCGCCACCGCCGCCGCCGCCCCAAGGACCTTTGCCGCCGCCACGGTTTCCACCGCCGCCGCCCCAGGGACCCCCGCCATTGTTGTTGCTGCTGTAAGGCATCGTGCTCTCGTCTCTCCGGTCAACTTGTCCGTGCGTATAGCGCCCGCGGGACCATTTGTCGGCCCCAAAGTTCGGGCTTAAGCGCGCATACCGCAGGTGGTCGGTATTGGCCAGATTTCAAGCCTTGAAGACGGAGCCGCGACAAAATCGGTCGCAGCCCCTCTGACTTGCGCCCGTTCACTCAACGCACAGGTGTCTTCATTGTCACCAGCTCTTCCGAAGCCGTCGGGTGTACCGCAACGGTCGCATCGAAATCTGCTTTGGTAGCACCCATCTTCACGGCGACCCCTGCCATCTGGATCATCTCGCCTGCCCCATGGCCGACAATGTGGACACCCAGCACCTTCTGAGAGCCCTTCTCGACGATCATCTTCATCAGCATCTTTTCGTCGCGGCCCGAGAGTGTCGCCACCATGGGCCGGAAGGCGGCCGAGTAGACCTCGATTTCGTGATCGACCGCTGCAAGTTCCTCCGACATCCCCACCGTGCCAATCTCTGGCTGGGTAAAGATCGCCGTCGGTACCAGTGAATGATCAGGCTTGGTCGGATTGGCGTTGAATAGGGTTTCGGCAAACGCTGCACCCTCGCGGATCGCAACCGGGGTCAGTTCCATGCGCGATGTTACATCACCGACTGCGAAGATAGAGGGCACGGAGGATTGCGAATAGTCGTCGACTTCCACTGCGCCGTTGGCGCGTAACTTCACCCCGACCTCATCCAGTCCCAGACCATCCGTCGCCGGGACGCGGCCCGTCGCCATCATGACCGCATCGGCAGGCAGGCGCTCGCCACTTTCGAGTTCCACCTCGAGCCCATCGGAGGTTTTGTGCACGGCCACGGGCTGCGTATTGAAGCGCAGGTTGACGCCCTTCTTGCGCATCTCCTCGGCCACATGCTCACGAACCTCGCGGTCAAATCCCCGCAGAAACAGGTCCGAGCGGTAGGAGAGTGTCACATCCGACCCCAGCCCGCTGAGGATCCCGGCAAACTCTGCCGCAATGTAGCCACCGCCGATTACAACAACCCGCTTGGGATGCGCATCGAGATGAAAGATCTCGTTCGAGGTGATCGTGTGCTCGGCGCCGGGGATATCCAGCTTGCGAGGGGTGCCACCGACAGCGATCAGAATATGCTTGGCGGTCTTCTCGGTTCCATCGGCAAGGCGAACTGTATGTGGATCGGCGATGGTCGCGCGCTGGTCAAAACTCTCGACATCGTTCGAGCCGAGGATGTTGCGGTAGATGCCCTCGAGCCGTCCGATCTCGGCATCTTTGTTGGCGATCAACCTCGTCCAGTCGAAGCTGCTCTCGCCAACGTCCCAGCCAAACCCTGCCGCATCCTCGAAATGCTCGTGGTAGCCCGAGGCATAGACCATCAGCTTCTTGGGCACACAGCCACGGATGACGCAGGTCCCGCCATAGCGGTACTCCTCAGCCAGCGCGACCTTGGCGCCGTACTGCGCGGACATGCGGGCCGCGCGGACCCCGCCCGAGCCGCCGCCGATGACAAAGAGATCAAAATCGAAGTCGCTCATTTGGGGTTCTCCTTGGTCAGTCGTCTTTGGGTGGTTCATCTTGATATTTGGGGGGCCGCAGATAATGGCTTGCTACTTTGCGTCAACGTCAATCACAGGCGTGTGAGAGCTTACTGCTCTTAGAGCATATTTTCGACGTCATCGCTCAACGCGAAGTCAAGCTCCTGCAGAAGAGGGAGTAGTCTGGTAATTAAACCATGCCCGTAGAAGTCGCCAGCTATACAATCATCCTTCTCAATCGCCGCGAAAAAGCGTGCTGCTTTCTCACTCATCCATAGATCGGCTAGGGTAGCTTCCCCACCGGACAGAAGCTCGGAGTATCGCGGCAATTCTCGATCATCATAGACCTCCAGCATTCTGCCTTGAGTTATCAGCGATGCCTTAGTTGAGGCGTCCTTAGCGATAGCCAGAACTTCTTCTGTGACTCGATTTTCGTGCACCACAAATGACCGAGCATCCATCGACGTCAACCACTCCGCGATTCCTGGCATGACCCTGTCTTCAAGCATTGCTGGAGTTGCGGCACTGTAATGGCTGCTCACCCACTTATCGACGAAAGATCGAACATCTTTCGGGGCGTCTCTGAATTCACACGCTTGAGCCAAATGCGAAATGAGGACACAAAAGACTGTCGCTAAAGCGATCCACCTCATTCGATCACCTTGGCCGAACCATCCTCCTGACCCACGATCACCACGGAAGCGAGACCGCAGAAGAGCCCCGTCTCCACTACGCCCGGCACGAGGTTGAGGTCGCGGTTCAGGCCCGCTGGATCCGGGATCGCGCCCAGCGAGAGATCGAGGATGTAGTGGCCCTCATCCGTCACGAACCTGTCCTCACCACCACGCCAGCCGATCGGTTTGCCGCCAAACCCGTGCGCAGTCAGAACATCCTCAACCTGGCCACGTGTCGAACCCGAGCCAAACCGCACAATCTCGACAGGGAGCGGGAAGGCGCCCAGAGTTGCAACCTCCTTCGACGGATCCGAGATCACGACCATCTTTGCCGAGTTGCTTGCGACGATCTTCTCCTGCAGCAGCGCCCCGCCCCCCCCCTTGATCAGGTTCATGGCCGGGTCGAACTCGTCTGCGCCATCGACGGTCACGTCCAGCCGCCCAGCGTTCTCGAGCGTGGTCAATGGAATACCAAGACCCTCTGCCTGTGCGCGGGTGGCCGAGGAGGTGGGCACGGCGGTGATCCTGCGTTCCGACGCAGCCAGCAGATCGACGAACCACCTAGCGGTCGAGCCGGTACCAAGGCCTACCAGCATGCCATCCTCGACAAAATC
>JBGCFK010000574.1:0-4749 GCA_045106875.1 Paracoccaceae bacterium
ACGTTCGCTAGTACTGACGGAGGCATCGGTCGTCTCTGCCACCACGCGGCTCGACCGCCCGGTCGACGCGATTGGCGGATTGCTGTCATTCGTTGCTGCGCAACACCGATTTTGGCAGATCCGCTAGAGCAGACATCCAACAGCGTGAGCGTCGGCGCTCAGGTTGATCTTTAGCCTTTCTGGAAAGCTGACCTGAGGCGCGCACCCCTTCAACATCGGCAACGCGCAGGAAGCGGACGTGGTCGAGTACGCGGACTGCACCTTTTCGAAGTTGGCTAGCTTACCCAATGCTGCATTGCGCCATCCGCAGAGCAGACATTCAATGGCAACTCTTCAGTCACTTTTCCGGGCGGAGCAACTCAATTGAAGTTCAAGACGTTCTCAATTGTCCTGGTGCCAGCTTCTCGACGATTTCCACCGCTTCTTTAGCGGCTTTTACGATGTCTTCTCGTAGTGGTGAGTCACCCGAGAAGTGCCCACCGTGGCTCAACGTATTGATCAAAACGCTCCGGGTGGAGATCTCAAAAGTTTCTTGGAGAAACTTGAGGAACAAATCGAGATTATCGAGATCAGGGCGACAAAATCGCCACATGCCCTCAATGACCGTCCGGATTGAGTTGGGGGTTGTGTAGTCCGGCTCCTTATCGCCACGAGCAACTGCTCCTACCTCGTGAACGTGATAATGATGCGGAGCCACGAATTGTCTCAACGGCACCAGTTCGTGCCGGTCTCCCGCACGGACAAGTTCAAACAGACATTCTTTCTTGATGATATTGTTCGACCCGATGACGTTGTAGAAATAGTCATTGTGCGTGAGAACCAGCAAACGCGGCTTCTTTAGACCCAGTTTGTCGAAAACAACGTCTGCACTGTCGATCCGCAGAGCACGGAGCACCTGAGCGATGCTGTAGATGTAGTCGAAGGATACCGAAGAAATTGGGTCATCCACGACAAAGAATAAACGCTCATAATCATCAGCTGTTTCTACTTTCAAGTGCGTTTGGGCCAGGTAGTAGCAGAATCCCAAAATGGTCTTTTCGCCATCGCTCAGCGTTCGGTCACCGCCCCGGCTCATATCTTGGCGGTTGCGCTGCACCACAAAACGATCTTTGTCGAACGTGTACTTTTCCCCGAACATATAGTTCATCAGATGAGCGAACGTCGCCGCTACTTTCTCGCGTGCTGGAACGGTGTTGCCGTGGGTGAGTTGCAACGCTTTGACCTCATTGTCCAGGCGGTCAGACTCGGTTTTCAACTGCATTATTTCGTCAATTGCCGCCTGATGCTGCTGAGCAAACTCAGCCTCAAAAGCGCGGCACGCATCATTTTGCAACTGACGCCGCTCCGCGTTAGAATCTCGACAGAGTGCTGTCAGCGCTTCGATCTTCTGGGCGTTGGCGCGGTGATCGGTTTCCAGTGAACGCAGCGGATCAGTTAAGTCCGGAAGCGTTTCGGCGGAGATGCTGTTGACCAAGTTTCTAGTCTTTTGGTCAATCAGCACAGCAAATTCATCGCATCTGGTGACAAGAAGTTCCAGGTTAGGCGTCAAATCAGCAACCGCTGTGTCAGTGGTCGAAGGGAAAAAGCCTTTGAGATGATCGTAATCGTTCCTAGCGACAAGGGATCTTTTGATTACGTCGGTGCATAGACGCTTCAGGGCCTCTAAGTTCTGTTTAAACCCGTGGAACTGCTGTTGCGCCTTGGCCTCGGCGTCTTCGAAGAAAGTCACATAAGCATCAATGGCTTCTAGGGCCGCCTGCCCAAGCTCTTGGGTGCAGAAGGGGCAATGATCTGGTTGCGTAGACCTCAGCTTGAGGCCTTTCTGAATGAATTGTGGATCAGCGGCGATCCGCGTCTTGATGTCATCTGCAACAGTCGAGGCGGAAATGGAACGTCCGAGCAACTCCGTGCAGGTATCCAAGGCTTCAAAGGTAAGGCCCTGCAAAGTCGGCATTTCGGGTAGTTTTGGATCGTTTGGCAGCGACTTTAACTGGTCGTATTGACTGGCCAGATCGTCCAAAGATTTTGACGTGGCGCTGCGTGAACCTGTCAAACAGGTTTGCAGCTTGAGCGATTTAAACCCGCCTAGACTTGGAGCGATGGCCAATCGAGACTTTAGCTCATCCTTGCCTTGAGCATACAGGGTTTGAAGCGCTTCCAACTTGATGGCGTGATCGTCCCGGCTCTTTTTGAGCTGTTCTTCCTTCTGATCCAGCTCGGCGTTTTCCTGCCCCAGGATGATTTCATGTGAAATTTCTCCATCCAATTCGAAGCTCTTACGACGGAGTTCAGTTTCCACATAGTCGGATGAAAAAACGTGGAAGATCAGATTGGGGCAGAGCCTTTGGACGGTGGTGGTTTGGGTGTTGAGATCCAGCCGCGCTATGTCGGTTGCATCATGCTTGAGCGCGACGCTACCTATCTCTCCTTCTTCAGAGACGATAAACTCTGGATGCTCTTCCGCGGGAGCGGTTTGGATCTTCCGGTGATCGAGTTCCGTCAACGCTCGGGCGATGAATGATTTCCCTGTTCCATTGATCGCAAAGATTAGGTTCTGGCGCCCTGACGAGAGGTTGCCATCAAGCCGCATAATCGGGCCAATGTATTTGGCGCTGATGGAGAGTATGGGGCGGTGTTGTGGCCGGGTGTTCATGGAACTCACTTTTGGAAATGCACGTAGGATGTTTGACTGGCTACTGGCCTAAATAATTCAGCATATGGAAGCACTAGTCTGCAGATTGCGCAAGCTTCCGGTCGCCAGCGCCGAACATCGCGCTGTGAGTGTCCGCTTTATCCGCTGCCTCAAAAATGCTTCGCGCTCGCACCAAATGGTCGCTCCCCGCCCCGACTGCTGGAAGACGGATGTGAGTCTGGGCTGACAACGGTCGTTCGCTGCGGATCGTGCGAAGGTCAGCTCTGTGTCTAGACCGACGCTCGCCGTCGCGCGCAGGTTCGCCATTGCCGCAATGCGGCGGATGACGGGTTGGAGCCCATTCTACAGGATGCTGCATCACCAGATTCGCAATCTCGGGGATAGACCGGACGTTCGAAGGCTGCGCGCTACGCGGATTGATGCGCGATAGCGGACATGATTGACGCCGATGAAACAGTTGGAACGTCCCCGCCTTCGGGAGATCAAATAGCAGAAATCGCGACGAACCCAAGCAAGCCATCGAGATGTACGCGGTTCCACCAGAACGAATAACCAGCTGCAACTGACAGCAGGCGCCACGGAACCGAGTGTCCGCTTGTGCACTCTGTTGTGATGTGCTGTTGTTGAAGAGGACGCTGATTTGATGAGGGGCATTTTGATGAACTTCCTGGTGACGACTTCAGAGGATGAAAAGTTCGACACAGGGTCGCTGGCCGACGAAAGCCTCGACGGCGCGGGGCTGTCGCTGAGGGAGGCGGTGGCGCTCGCTGCAACCACGAACGGTCCCGATACGATCCGCTTTGACGCTGCGGTGACCACGATCGATCTGACCGACATCTTCCTGACCATTGACTCAGATGTGATCATCAATGGCGACCGCGACGGTGACGGCGTTGCAGATGTGACCGTCACGTCAGCCTGGGAAAGCCTGCCTGTGATGCGTGTCGCCGAAGGCACCAATGTGGTGCTTGAAAGCTTGATCCTGACTGGGGGCACCGGGAGGCTGGCCGGTGGTGTGCCGGGACGGGAAGGCGCCCGCGGTGCCTCAGGTTTTCAGGATAACGAGAACGATGGTAGGGCGACAGGCGGCAATGGCGGTTCGGGAACCGACGGAAGTGGAATTGGCCGGTTCGCGCGTGGCGGTGATGGTGGTAACGGGGGCAACGCAGTCATCGAATTCTTGGACTTCGATTTCAGCGCCACCGGCTTTGGTGGTAATGGAGGCAACGGAGGCGATGGCGGGATCGGTGCCGATGGCGGTGCCGGCGGCAAAGGGGGCTCGGTCTTCGACTTTTCCTCCAGCAGCTTTATACCTAGAGAAGTTGAAGGCGGTGGTGGTGTCGGCGGAAACGGAGGATTCGGCGGTGGTCGCGGTGGCGATGCCGGCGTTTCCGGCTTCCCCGGAGCCGATGACTTTTTCTTCGAAGAATTCCTGAGTTCCAACCCCGGCAATGGCGGAGATGCAGTTGGTGGGATCTGGAATCAGGGCACGCTGACGCTGCGCAGGGTCGAGATCTACGGCACGCAGGCGTTTGGTGGCGATGCCGGAAACTTCACCGAGGGCGATCTGGGCTTCTTCACGGCGGACGGGTTCGTGCCCGGCCAAGGCGGTGACGCGGCGGGCGGGATCTGGGCTGACCCCGGATCGGTGTTGTTCATCGAGGACTCCGCGTTCTCGGAAACCGGCACGGGTGTCCGTCCGGGCAACACGGTGGCAGGCGGGCTGAACACCCGTTCCATCGAGTTTCCGGGCCGCGACCCCGACAGTTTTGGCAGCGCCTTCGGTGTCACGAATGGCGCCCTGTCTGGCGGCACCGCGTTGGTTGGCAACACGGAGGCCACAGATCAGGTGTCCGCTCCGGGCAACCAACCGATAACGGATCAGATCGCGTACCTCTATGCAGCGCCGGCGCTGACCGCCGTGGAAGGTGGCGTCCTGACCGCGTTTGTGCACCGGTTGGGGGACATCAGCTCTGCCATCGACGTGTCGCTGCACCAGGCCGGCATGGACTTTGCGCACAGCAGCTTCAACCATCTGGCTGTGGTGCACGGGTCTGTGGGCGGCACCGAGTTCTCCGTCACGGCCCCGCTGCACG
>JBGCFK010000058.1:0-10935 GCA_045106875.1 Paracoccaceae bacterium
GAGGCGTTCGGCTGCAAGGGTATCCATATCTCGGACCCTTCGGATCTGGACGATGCGATTCAGGAGATGCTGGACTACGATGGGCCAGTCATCTTCGATTGCCTGGTCGAGAAGCACGAGAACTGTTTCCCGATGATCCCGTCCGGCAAGGCTCACAACGAGATGCTGCTGGGCGAGGCCTCGACAGATGGTGCCATCGAAAGCACTGGCGCAGTGCTCGTTTAAGCATGTGCTGCGGCGGAACGGGACACTGAAAATTGCGTCTGTTCCGCCGACAACGACGATCATGGAATGCCGGGCCCAGTCCCGTCGCTGCGGACCGCTCCGACAAGCCGGATATGGCCGCGCGGCGCGCGTTTCTGGCGGACCATATCATGTTGCAGACCCATGTACCCAAGACCGGTGGGTCGACACTGAGTCACGGGCTTGCAGGTATCGTCGGTGCCGCCAATTCGGTTGACCTGAGGCTGAACCGAAGTGTCAGTCTGGCAGAGATAAGCCCCTCGGATCTGGATCATCTGAACCTGATCTCGGGCCATGTTCCGTTCGGATCGTTTGGCAGGCTTGGACGCACCCCGCTTTACTTCGCTGCAGTGCGTGAACCGGTCGCACGGGCGGTCTCGGGTTATCGCTTCCTGATGCAGAACAAGGGGCATGGTCAGCATCATCTTGTTGCCGGACGAGACTTCGAGACCGCATGGGCAGCGCAGGAAGACGATGGCGGAGAAGCTTTCTACAATATACAGTCCCACTACATTGGCGGTGCCGCGCGTGGTGACGGCGTCGTGCCGGATCAACTGTGGACGCGGGTCGAGCATGACTATTTCCTGATCATCCCCCAGACCGAGATGACGCGTACCATTCACTCGCTTCGCGCGGCATTTGGCGCACCTTGGATGCGTATTGCCGACATGAACAAGTCTAAGGGCAACGAGACCGAAGTATCGCCCCCCATGCGCGACCGCATCCTTGCTGCCAATGCGTTGGATGCAGAACTGTTTGCTCGCGTCACGACAGGCTTTGAAGAACGTCTGGCCAAGGCCTGCGAGTACATTGCAAGCCGGTGCCTGTTGCCGTTAAAAGGCGCCTGGAACGAGAACGAGGACAGGACATGAATCTCTCGCTGAAACCCGGGTCAACCCGAAAGTCAGCCTACAACCTGCGCAACCCGGTCGCCGAGGGCGAAGAACGCCATACGCTGAGCGTGCTGGTCGACAACGAGCCGGGTGTGCTGGCACGGGTGATCGGTCTGTTCTCGGGCCGGGGCTACAACATCGAAAGCCTGACCGTGGCCGAAACGGACCACACGGGCCATCTGTCGCGCATCACCGTGGTCACTGTGGGCACGCCTGCCGTCATCGACCAGATCCACAACCAGCTGGAGCGCATGGTGCCGGTGCACATGGTCACGGACCTGACGGACCTGCCGGGACACATCGAACGGGAACTGGCGCTCTACAAGGTCACCGCGACCGGAGAGCAGCGACTGGAAGCGTTGCGAATGGCCGAGATAATGGGCGCGCGCGTGGCCGATGTTACGCTGGAGAGCTTTGTGTTCGAATTGTCCGAGACCCCCGAACAGATCGACGCGTTTGCCGAATTGATGGGGCCTCTGGGTCTTGTTGAAATGGCGCGGACCGGGGTTGCAGCCCTGTCGCGCGGTTCCGAGAGCATGACATGATCCGGTCGCTGGCAATCGCGGCGATGGGCGCGTTGGTATTGGCAGGATGCGAGCAGCAGGCCCCGCAAGGCACCACGCCCGAAGCCGCCCAACCCACGCAGCAAAACCAGACACAGCAGCAGGCTGCAGCACCAGCCAACGGTGCCGATGAGGCTCCGCGCATCTTCATGGCGCTGCAGGCTGACCCCAACGGACCGACATCGATCATCTTCGCCATCGACCGGGCGAAGGACAACACGCCTCTGAACGATCCTGCGATCCGCCTGACGCCAGAGGAAGGTGCCTGCAACCCGCAAGAACTGCGTGGCTACCCTTTCCCGCTTGGCTCGTCGCAGCGTCCGGTCTTTGGCCCACAGGAAGTCAGCTCGGGCGTCACGGCCCGCGAGCTGCCCAACTTCATGGCCATGGCGGTCACGTCCGAGATGATGCGCCAGGGGATCGTGGTTACCCCGCAACAAAGCAAGCCGCAAAACGTCTGCACGCGGAAGCTTTGGGAACAGCTGATCATCAACCAGAGCGCGGGCTAGCCCGCTCTTAACTTCGCTGGAGAACAGCATGCTCGCATGGAGCCTGCGTATGTACCGGTTCTTTCGGCGGCACCCGCTGACGGAAGAGGCCCCGGCAAGGGCGCTTCGGCGCGCACTGGCATGGCAGGTTGCATCGCGAATTTGTCCCTTCGACATGCTGATGCCATGGACAGGCGGCACCCGTCTGGTCATGCGCCGCGGTATGACCGGAGCGACCGGCAACTGGTACACGGGCCTGCACGAATATCAGGACATGGGGTTCATCCTGCACCTTCTCCGCCCGGACGACCTGTTCTTTGACGTGGGCGCCAATATCGGTTCATACACCGTGCTGGCTGCAGGGGCAGCCGGGGCCGAGGTTATGTCGGTCGAACCCGGAGATGACGCGCGCGCGGTTCTTGCAGCAAATGTGCGGGTGAATGACCTCTCTGGCCGCGTCCAGATCTCGGACGAAGGCGTCGCGGCAACAGACGGCGTTGCATACTTCACCTCTGGTCTGGATACGCTGAACCACCTGGCCGACGGGCCAGGGCCGGGCACTGTAGAGATCAAGGTACGCAGTCTCGACAGTCTGGCAGAGGGCCGGGTGCCGGTCGCCATCAAGATGGATGTCGAGGGCGGCGAGTTCGACGCGCTGACAGGTGCGGCCGGTCTGCTGGGAAATCCCGATCTCAAAGCATTGATCCTGGAACTGAACGACCTCGTGACCGCATCGGGCCATTCGAAACAGGAAATCTACGACCTGCTGGCCGGACACGGGTTCGAGCCCTGCGGTTATGACCCAAAGGCACGGACCGTCAAAACAGCCGACCGCACCCGCTCCGAGAACGTGATCTTCCTGCGGGATCGCGATTTCATCACCGCAAGGGTGCAAGAAGCCCCGACTTTCACCATTCTGGGACAACAAATCTGATCCATCACAGCCATGGCACGCTGAAAGCGCTGTTGGGCTTGCCTGAGCCATGCGGCTCGTCTAGGGAGACGCGGATCGAATTTCGGGCGAAAGCCCCACGTCAAAGCTGAGAACAGAGCTAACACAAAAGCAAAGAGAGGGACGGACATGCGCGTCTACTATGATCGCGACTGCGACATCAATCTGATCAAGGACAAGAACGTGGCCGTGGTCGGCTACGGCTCACAGGGTCATGCCCACGCGCTGAACATGCGCGACAGCGGCGTAAAGAACGTCTGCGCCGCGCTGCGTCCGGGTTCGCCATCGGCGGCCAAAGCAGAAGGCGAAGGCCTGAAGGTCATGGGTATCGCCGAGGCAGCCGCCTGGGCCGACGTTATCATGATGGCTATGCCGGACGAATTGCAGGCCGAGACCTATTACGCGCACATCCACGACAACCTGCGTGAGGGCGCGGCGATCGCGTTTGCGCACGGGCTGAACATCCACTTCGGTCTGATCGAAACCAAGCCCGGTGTCGACGTCATCATGATGGCACCCAAGGGTCCGGGTCACACGGTGCGCGGCGAGTTCGTCAAGGGCGGCGGCGTGCCTTGCCTGGTTGCCGTGAACAACGACGCTTCGGGACGTGCTCTGGAAGTCGGGCTCTCGTATTGCTCGGCAATCGGCGGTGGACGCTCGGGCATCATCGAGACGGACTTCAAGGAAGAGTGCGAGACGGATCTCTTTGGCGAGCAGGCAGTCCTTTGCGGCGGTCTGGTCGAGTTGATCCGGATGGGCTTCGAGACGCTGGTCGAGGCCGGCTACGAGCCCGAGATGGCTTATTTCGAGTGCCTGCACGAAGTGAAGCTGATCGTCGACCTGATCTACGAGGGCGGCATCGCGAACATGAACTACTCGATCTCGAACACGGCTGAGTTCGGCGAGTACCACTCCGGCCCACAGATCCTGCCTTACGCAGAGACAAAGGCGCGGATGAAGTCGGTGCTGAAGGACATTCAGGACGGCAAGTTCGTGTCGGAATGGATGCGCGAGTACAAGGCTGGCCTGCCCATGTTCAAGGCCATTCGCCGGAACAATGACGCGCACCAGATCGAGCAGGTCGGCGAGAAGCTACGCGCCATGATGCCTTGGATCGCCGAGAACCGTATGGTCGACAAGGCAAAGAACTGAGGCCTCAGGCCTTCTTGCTAGGAATTTCGTAGAGAAATCCCTATATTGAAGTCAGCGTAGCAACCGGAGGTCACTATGCGTGAAGGTACGGGAAATGGCTAAGACCTTGTGCTCCCTGGATAATTGGGGGCGCAGAGGTTTCTGATGAGATTGACTTGGGCGCTCGCCGGGCTTCTGGCGGGCGCTTTCCTTACTCTGTTTGTCGTCGATCCGATCGAGACCAAGCATATCAGTGCGTTTGGCGTGGCATTTGCGATCGCCACATTCATATGGAACGCACAGCGCGCGCGGGCACAGCAACGCAAGCAACACACGATCACAATCCTGTTCCAGACGCGCCTTTCTCCCGAATTCCGTGAAAATCTTGCCAAGCGCAAACGCTTCTTCAAGGAAGGTGAGAAGGTCAGATACAGCACCTACCTTGCCTATCTGACCGCACAGCGCGATACCGAGATCACTGATGACGAAGCTCTCAGACGCCGGGAAAGCGCCGAAGCGATCCGCTCCTTGCTGAACTACTACGAGTTCATCGCACTTGGTGTGTCACGCCACGATCTGGACGAATCGATGCTGAAGGGCTCGATCCGCGGGATCATGTGCGCACTGGTCGTGGATATGGCGGACATCATATTGGCCGAACAGCGGGCCAATTCGCTGGCCTACAACAACCTCACGCGCCTGTTCACGCGCTGGCGACATGCCGAACCCGACCCGGGGTTTGTCGTGACACCCGAAGGCAAATTCGACGATCTGCGGCGGCGCCTGGCACAATGGCTGATGCCCTGACACCAGCCATACCATCGAAGGCATTTCCTCATGCGCGCACTTTCTGGTAGCCTCGTTTCAGCCTGAACCCGGAATTAACCAAGTCCGGGCATGTTCCTGTCCGGGGTGCAGTAACCGCCAAAAGGGCGGGCGGTTAAAACCGCAGGACAGAACGGCCAGGCGCGCAGGTGAGAAGAGCGGGGCCGTGGGGGTATGTTGAATTTCGACAGTTTCGGGCGAGAGCCCGTTCTGGTCACGCCGGGTGCCGAGATCGGGCCGGGGCTGAGGCTGGTCTTTGACCGCGCGGCCAAAATGGAACTCTCGGTGCGCCAGAGCGAAAGGCAGCTTGCAAGCGGTCGGGTGCTGCCGACGCTGCTGCTGCATGGCAAAGATCGCGCGCCGGATGACTGGTTCGGAATCGAGATCGATCTGCCCAGCGCCAAACATGACGTGAACCTGACCGTGCGGAACTATCCAGTACACCGATTGTTTCCCCGGCTGCACTATGATCGCCCCGCAGGGCAAGGTCACATGGATCTGACGGATGTCGCAGCCTCGGACGCCTTTGCGACACGGCATTTCGAAGCACGGGAATGGGCAGACAGGCAGGACATCGCCACGGCAAGCGATCTGCGACTGACGGTCCTGGTGCCCTCAACTCCATGGTTTGCAATGGAGATTCAGGCGATCGTCCTGCGGGAGATCGTGCGTGCCTAACGTCTCGTTCCTTCTGCCGGTCTACAATGGCGAGCGCTTTCTGGCCGAAACGCTGGATAGCCTGCTGGTTCAGGACTACCCGGATTTTGACATCGTCGCAGTGGATGACGGGTCCTCGGACAGAACACCGGAGGTCCTTGCCAGCTATGCTGCCGACCATCCCCGGATTCGTATCCTGACAAAACCCAATGGCGGCCTCGTGGACGCACTGAACCACGGATTGGCTCAACTGGACTGCGCCTACGTAGCCCGGATCGATGCAGACGATATCTGTTCTGCAAACAGGTTGAGCCTGCAATTGGACTTCATGGCCTTCACGGGCGCCGTAGCCGTGTCGGGAAAATCGCTGCATATCGACGAGGTTGGCAACGTCCTGGGGGTTTCGGGCTCGCATGGCATCTTCAATGCGGACGCAAACTGGCTACCAGCCATCGAGCCCTATCTGCCGCATCCGTTCTTGTTCTCGCGACTGGACGTGTTGGAAGAAGTTGGCTACCGCCCGGCGCATCTGGCCGAAGATGCGGATCTCTGCTGGCGACTGGCCGAACGCTGGCCGATTGCGATGCAAGGCGCGGTGTTGGGACACTATCGTATTCATACTGACAGCATCTCGACCAGTTCCCTGACCTCGGCACGGGTGCAGGCCTTCTTCAGCCAATTGGCAGCATTGAATGCGCGGCGCCGGGCGACAGACACCGACGAAGTACCCTACGATGTCGATATGGTATCGGCAAAACAGGCCGCTGACAGTTGGGACGGATTGATGGCACTGGTTGCGCACCAGATTGATGGTGACGAGGCCATCCACTTGCGCGCGGCGTCTGCGCTGAAACTGTTGGATCTGGCGCGTTGGCGCGGATACAGTCCTACTGCTGGCGACATAACAGAGGCTGCCCATGCATTGCGCCGCGTGCGAGAGTTGCCAGAAGAGAACCGCGAACAGGCCATGCAGTTGATCTCGGCCCTGCCGCCTGCCGACGATGCGGTCCCTATCCGCGGCTTTGGTGACCGCTTGCGGGGCTTTCTGGGTCGCGGGTGACAACGGAATATCTCGCCTGCGCAACTCTTGCTTGACAGCCAGCTCGCCCGGGCGCAGCGTTTTTCCATGATTGGTCTGGAACATCTGATCGCAACCGGCCCACAAGGCCGCCGTGCCACGGGGACCGACCTCGTTACCTGACACGTGTGCCCGCCGCTTTCACAGAGCGGCAAAATACCAATCACTCGCATCAAGACTGTCAGTTCCACGAGCCCCATATGACCGATATCCGCGCCGCAATAGACATCGGTGGCACATTTACCGACACTGTGCTGATGCGCGGGTACTCCGGGATGCTCGCCACCGCCAAGACGCTCACCACACATGACGACCCTGCCATCGGAGCATTGGAGGGACTGCGCCGAGTGCTCGCGGACAGTAACACTCCGATTGCCGCGCTCACAGGCCTGGTGCACGGGACGACCCTAGCAACCAACGCACTGATCGAAAGGCGCGGCGCCCGCGTCTCCACCATCACAACCCAAGGCTTTCGCGATATCCTCGAGATTGCCTACGAGCGGCGCTACGACCAGTACGCAATCAATATAGACAAACCCGATCTGATCGTTCCGCGATCCCGCGCCTTCACGGTGCCCGAGCGCATGTCGGTGCGCGGCGCGGTGCTTCAGCCGCTGGACGAGGATGCTTTGGATGGGTTGCTCGCCGATCTCGACGCTTCAGGCGCAGAGGCCGTGGCCATCTGCCTGCTCCACGCCTATGCCAATGCGGCCCATGAGGAACGCCTTGCCGAGCTCATCACAGTACGGCGCCCGGATCTGACCCTCTCTCTCTCCTCTCGGATTTCCCCCGAAGCCCGCGAGTTCGACCGTCTCTGCACCACCGTCGCCAATGCCTATATCCAGCCGCTGATGTCCCGGTACCTCGCCAGTTTCGAGCGCCAGTGCCGAACTGAGGGGCTGGACTGTCCTATTCTCATGATGACCGCAGGCGGCGGCATGACCACCCTTGATATCGCCGCGCGCCATCCCATCAGGCTGGTGGAGTCAGGCCCTGCGGGTGGCGCTATCCTGGCGGCACGTGTTGCGCGATCCTGCGGGAGCAAGAACGTGCTTTCCTTCGATATGGGCGGGACAACGGCCAAGCTGTGCCTGATCGATCAATATCGTCCTCAGACAGCCCGCAATTTCGAAATTGCCCGCGCCGCGCGCTTCATCAAGGGCTCGGGCATGCCGGTGCGCATCCCCGTTGTCGAAATGATCGAGATCGGCGCAGGCGGTGGCTCCATAGCCGCAGTTGACCGATTGGGCCGGTTGACTATCGGGCCGGAAAGCGCCGGATCCGAGCCTGGTCCTGCCGCGTTCGGACGCGGTGGAGACCGTGCCACAGTCACCGATGCCGATGTCACGCTGGGTCTGATCGACCCCGACCTGTTCGCCGAGGGACGGTTGGCAGTTGATCTGCAGGCAGCCTCGGACGCGCTTGCCGCCGATGTCGGCGAGCAACTGGGGCTCAAGCCGCCCCAAGCCGCCGAGGGCGTCTCAGAAATCGTCGACGAAGCCATGGCATCTGCTGCACGCATGCACGCGGTGGAGTCAGGCAAGGATCTGGGTGCTCGCACCATGATCGCCTTTGGTGGCAATGGCCCCCTGCATGCCACACGGGTTGCGCGCCGCGCAGGCGTCCACCACATCATCGTGCCACCTGATCCGGGGGTCGGCTCGGCGGTCGGGTTCCTCTACGCGCCGGTGTCGTTCGAGATCGTGCGCAGCTTGCATACTCTGCTGGACGGCATCGAGCTTGCCTCGGTCAACCGATTGCTGGAGGAAATGGCGGTCGAGGCCCGGACTGTCGTCGCCGCAGGCGCGCCAAACACCGCGCCGATCGAGACCCGCACGGCTTTCATGCGCTATCGCGGACAAGGCCACGAGATCGAAGTCTCCCTGCCCGCGCACGCGATGACCTCAGAAGACCTGCCTGCAGTTTGCGCCGCGTTCGAGACTGGATACGCCTCTCAATTCTCCCGCGCCGTACCCGGCATGACCATCGAGATCCTCAACTGGGCGGTCCGGGTGGCAACGCCTGAAATCGCGCCGACAGCAACCCCGGACAAGGACGCAACCACCACCCCGGCCCCCGTCAACACGCGGCAGATCCTCTGCGACGTCACTGGACAGCCAACCGACGCGGCCGTCTATCTCAGGCAAGACCTCAACACAGGGACCCATATTCAAGGCCCCGCCCTCGTGATCGAGCCACAGTCCACAACGTTCATCAGCGCCGATTTCTCTGCCGATGTGGACGGCGCGGGCAATCTTTACCTGACACGGGAGACCCTGCCATGACAGAGCACGCCAAGCTTGCCCCGACCCGCGCACAGGTCCTGTGGAACCGGCTGCTGGCCGTGGTCGAGGAACAGGCGCAGACACTGATCCGCGCCGCGTTCTCGCCCATTGTGCGGGAGTCCGGGGACATCTCGGCCGGGATCTTCAACTTCGAAGGCCAGATGCTGGCCCAGGCCGTCACCGGGACGCCCGGCCATATCAACACCATGGCCGAAGCGGTAAAATCGCTGCGCGCCCGCTTCCCAGTGCAGGAGATGCGCGCGGGTGATATCTATGTCACCAATGACCCTTGGCTTGCCTCCGGCCATCTGAACGACTTTCTGCTGATGATGCCGGTGTTTCTGGACGGGCGCGTGGTCGGGTTCACATCCTGCACGTCGCATCTGGCGGATCTGGGCGGCAAGGGCATGGGGCCTGAAGGGTCGGATGTCCATGATGAAGGCCTCTGGGTGCCGCCCTGCAAGCTGATGGACGCGGGCCAGTTGAATGACCTGCTGATGGACATCGTGAGGGCCAACTCGCGTGAACCAACAGCTTGCGAAGGTGACATCTACGCGCTGATCGCCTGCTGCGAGAATGGCGGGCGGCGGCTGGTCGAGATGATGCGGGAGTTCGCGCTGTCGGATCTGGATGCCCTTTCCCGGCACATCATCGCAACTTCGCATCGCGGCACGCTGGAGGCCATGGCCGAGGTCCCGGCGGGAACCTATGTCCACGATCTGATGGTCGATGGCTATGAGACGCCTATCCGGCTGGCGGCAAGCCTGACGGTCGGACCAGACGGTATCGATCTGGACTTCGCAGGCACTGACGGCTGTTCGGCCAAGGGCATCAACGTGCCGCTGAACTACGCGACCGCATACGCCGTGTTTGCCATGCGCTGCATCATCGGACCGGATATTCCGAACAATGCCGGCTCGCTGGCGCCTTTTCGCGTGACCGGGCCGAAGGGGTGCATCCTGAATGCCCAGCCACCGGCGCCAGTCGCCATGCGACACACGCTTGGGCAGATGACGCCGGATCTGGTCTATGGCTGTCTTGCGCAGGCAATCCCGGATCGCATTCCCGCAGAAGGTGCCTCGGCCATGTATGACCTGCCGATCCGCCATGCACCGTCCGCAGAAGAACACTTCGCCGTCGAGTTCGTACACAATGGCGGCACCGGCGCGCGGCCCGCGAAAGACGGATTGTCGGCAACCGCGTTTCCATCCGGGGTCTGGGGCACGCAGGTCGAAATCGCCGAGCAGTCCGCGCCCGTGCTGATCCATCGCCGCGAGCTGCGCCGGGACAGTGGGGGAGCAGGGCAGTTCAGAGGCGGACTTGGCCAGCGCATCGAGATGACGCCTGCGGGCGATGCTTCGGTCCTGGCGTTCCTGTCCGTCGAGCGAATGCAGTTTCCCGCGGAAGGACGCGCGGGCGGTGGCAAGGGAACTCCCGGCCGGATCCGTGTCGCAAGCGGGCCCGACCTGCCGTCAAAAGGCGAGATATTGCTGGAACCGGGCAAGACCCTGATCTTCGAGACACCGGGTGGCGGCGGCCACGGATCGGCGTCAGACCGGGACCGCTCCGCCGTCGCCCGTGACCTTGAGGACGATCTGATCTCTCAGGAAGCAGCCAAGAACGTCTACGGGTGGCAGGACACATGATCCGGGCCCGGCCTCATATCGCAGCCATGTCGCCCTATGCGCTGGCGGATCTTTCGGTGCCCGAAGGCAAACGTCCGATCTCACTCAGCCAGAACGAAAGCGCGTTGCCGCCCAGCCCGAAGGCGCTGGACGCCGCAGGCCGAGCGCTCTCGCACAGCCCGCTCTATCCGGACC
>JBGCFK010000059.1:0-8659 GCA_045106875.1 Paracoccaceae bacterium
CGCCGGTCAGGTCGATCTCGGTGCCGTCATCGAACAAAAGCCGCTCGACAACGCCTAGAGTGCCCGTGGTTACGCCGCCGCTGGTATTGACGAAGTACTGGTCCTTGATCAGCACGCGCTGCGGCGCGAACGTGCCGCCAACATAAATCCCAAGATCGACGATGCCCTTGCCGGGGTCGGTCTCGCGGAAAAAGGTCACATCGTCGGGCGTGATCCCGGCTTCGAACAGGATCGTATCAAACCCGCAACGCGGATGTTCGATCACGATCTCTTCGCCAAGCCCGTCCGGTCCGAACACATAGGTGTCGTCGCCGCATCCGCCGTCATGGGTATCGTTGCCTTCAAGCCCGAAGAACGTGTCGTCGTCGTCGGTCCCCTGCAGGTCGTCGTCTTGCGTCGACCCTGTGACGGTTGTGGCAATCCACGGCGAGATGAACATCGCGGTGTCCAGCCTCCCATCGCCCCTGTCAGCCACCTCGAACTCGATGACATTACGGGTCGTAAACGGCCCGGGGCTGCCCAGGATCGGCCCCGAGATCGTGATCACCTCGGTATAGGCGTCCGCCCGGATCGTGTCCGTCAGCAGGCCCTCACCCACAAGGTTCAGGTTCAGGTCCTCGTGGAACGGCCCGTTCGGCGACAGCGCCAGATTGCCCAGTGTTGCCTGCTGGCCATCGGACAGGACCGCCGCCTCGAAGCCGTTCACGCGGACGCTGACGATATCGTCTGAAAGCGAGCCACCGTTTTCGGGCAGTTCTTCCGACACCAGCACGATTTTGAACAGGTCTTCGATCCGCTGACCGCTCAGGAGACCACCGCGTGGAGAGAAGTCGAACTCGACGGTCAGGATCGAGGTATCGTCCTCTTCCCCTGGCGCGCCCAGATCCGTGTCCAGATCGCCCAGCGTCGCGACCGAACGGTCCGACACCGTGATCAGCCCGGAAAGCTCTTCTTCATTGGCAAAGGCCTCGCCTACATAGACGTAAAGCGGCGTCGAGGTCTCGACCGCTTCCGTCAGCTCGAACGATACCGCCCCGCCATCGCCCAGCGAGAAACCGCCACCATTCGCGGAGTTGCCGTCAAAATCGATCTGGCCAAGCCGTGCGAAGCCCTCGTCGACAATGCCGTTGAAAGTGCCGCCCAGATTTTGCCCTGCCGGAACCGTACTGCCGGTGGTAAGATCGAAGCGCTCGTTCTGATCGCCCGGATCGAGGAACGTGCCTGCCGGGCTGAAGTCGAAGACATCCAGCTGCGGCAGAACAGTCGGATCGGTGAGATCCGTGAATTCATCAACCGAGGTCAGGAGCGTGCGACTTAGGATGATCCCATCCATGTCGAAGCCCGCAAAGACACCGCCCGCGCCTTCCAGATTATAGCTGTCATTTACGGTGATGGATTGCAGGCCGTTCTGCAGGAAAGGGATCTCTGCCGCAAAGACCGCCGAGTTGCCAGCCGTCACGCCAATCTGCTGGAAGTTCAGGGCAACGGGCGACGCTGCGGTCAGACCCGGCTGCGAGGTGCCATCCTCCAGGTTTTCGCCCGTGATCTGCCGGGCCACCCCGGTCGAGATCACAACGCCATCGGTCTGGCACCAGGGCGCGTTCTCAAACAGACCGACCGCCGCATCGTCGCCCTCGAAGGTAACCGTCAGGTTCGTGACCTCGGGAAGCCCGCCGATCGGGCTCTCGATCTGGTCGATCGCGCCGCGCAGAACATCGCGCAAATCCGTAGGCTCGACCACATCGCGAATAACGAACGGATCATCCGTCGTCACCGATGCCGCTGTAACGGGCGGAGCCGCAAGCGCCAGCGACGCGTCCCCTGCCAATGGTACGAACACAATATTCGGATCAAAGAGGTCCGTTGTGATCCCTTGGATCATCACGACCGTGTTGCTGTCCGAGTTGATGATCTCGGTGCCAAATGGCGTACGGGAGGCCGAGTAGTCGGTTATGGCCCCCGCCAATTCGATCGTATCGCCTTCGGTAGGATCATAATCGAGGATCAGAGCGAAATCGCCAGTACCGTCGCCCAATCCATAGTCGCTGCCAGTGGCATCCCCGAGGCGGAAGATGTCGGCACCGCTGTCTCCGGTCAGCTCGTCGATCTCCAGCACGCCATTGGAGACGCCGCCGCGCAGCAGATCATCGCCCGATCCGCCATAGAGCACGTCGTTGCCGAGGCCGCCTTGCAGGCTGTCATCAGCACCGCCGCCAAAGATCTCGTCGTCACCCCCTCGGCCACGCAACACGTCGCCTTCCGTAACGAGATCCTCGTTGGGCGATATGCCTTCAATGAAATCATTGCCAGAAGAGCCCGTCAGGATCAGCCGCTCGAAATCCTGGTAGATCGTGAGGCCTGCTTCCTGAAATGGCGCGTCAAAGTAGACGACGATCCCTTGCGGAACGACATCGCTGTTGAACGTCGCTTCGATATTGGCACCGGTGGGCGCGGAGGAGAAGTCCATCTCCAGAACGTCCACATCCGGGCCTGCGTCACCAGTGCTTTCGCCGCCAGCCAGAATGTTGTCGCCAAAGTTGACTTTGACGAAATCCGCGCCGTCGCCAGTCGTGAAGATATTGTCGATCTCGCCTTCCTGAACCAGTTCGTCATTGCCCGAACCGGTGATGACGCCCTGATAGACCTCGAAGCCCCGGATAACCGCGCCATCGTCCAGAAACAGTTCCTGGTTGAAATCCGTGTCGGTCAGGCTGGTCGAGATCAGAACGATATCGCGGGTCTCCTCGGCGAAGACCCCGTTCAGAGTATCGACCCCCACGCCGCCATCGATGATGAAGGTCTCGACACCAGCGGAGCTGCGAAACACGGTGTCATCGCCGGCACCCGCAACAACGATGTCCCGGCCGAGGCCCACGCCGATGATATCGTTGCCACTGCCAGAGTTCACGATATCGTCGCCATCCAGCAGGTTCGTGGTCGGGTTGGCCAGCGTCGCACCGATGATCGTGTCATTACCCGAACCGGTCGTGACGAAGATCTGCTCGATCCCGTCGGTCTCGTAGCTGGCAGTGCCTGACGAGCCCTCGAACACGTCGAAATTGAAAAGGATTGGGATGCCCGAGAAGACGAATGTCATGCCGCTCGAATTGTCCGAGCGGTTCAATTGCAACGTGTCCGTGCCCGCACGGCCCTGGATGATCTCGGTGCCGCCAGACAGGCGCAGGCCCGGATCAATGATATTGTTCGAGCTGTTGCCAAGCAGCGTGTCGGCAAAACCCGAGCCCAGCAGGTTCTCAACCCCCGTCACGGTATCGCCTGTTGCATGGCCGCCCGAGCCGTTCGGCCCGGAAAGGTCGTTCAGATCGATATCGACAGCAGCATCGCTTTCTTCGTAAGAGGCCCAGTCGATGCCTGAGCCGCCCTCGATGGTGTCCCCGCCCTCGCCGCCAATGATGGTGTCCGCGCCGCCGCCGCCATCTATGTCGTCCGCACTGTCGAGGCCCCGGATCGCGTTTGCGCCATTGTCGCCCGTCAGGTTGTCGGCAAAGTCGGAACCCGTCAGGTTCTCGATGGTCGAGAAGCCTACGATGTCGGCGCTGTTGCCAGTCTCGTCCACGATCTGAAGCGCCGTGACCTCATCATCGCCAGTCGATGAGAAACCCGCAAGGGCGAGGTTGATGGTCACGCCGGAACTCTTGGTCTCGTATGTCAGCAGATCCTGACCGGTGTCCGACAGGCCCGCATCCGCGCTGTTGAAAAGGCTGCCGCCACCATTGACCGTGTCACCCTGGCCAAGGCTGATGATCGTGTCATCGCCGCCGCCTGCGAAGATCGTGTCCTGCGCATTCGAGCCCTGGATGACATCGTCGCCTGCCAGCGCACGGATCTCGTGGCCGGTATCCGCGAGCGTCAGGGTAATGTCGCCCTGGAAGAAATCGTTGAAGAGTGTCAGCTGGTAGTTCTCGACATTCACGATCTCGTCGCCGGTTGCCTCGCCGCCGAAAAAGATGCCGGGCGCCACGTCGACCCAGACAGAGGTCTCGGAAAGCGCCCAGCTGACCGTGTCCGCGCCCCCTGCCCCATCGATAGAGTCGCCGCCCAAGCCGCCGGTGATCAGGTCATCGAACACGCCGCCAAGCAGCGAGTCCACACCGGCATTGCCCTGCAACACGTTCGATTGGCCGAGCGAGCCCTCGATTGTGTCATCGAAGCTCGAACCACGGAACTACTCCATATCGAACAGGCAATCGCCCTCGGCCGAGCCACCCCCCCCATTGATCTGAAAGATGTTGGAGGCATCACGGGTCAACGTCACGCCAGCAGTCGATTTGGAGTAATCGACCTCGTCCAGATCCTCGCCCGGATCCCCCGGAAGCGTATCTTCGCCGCCATAGATAAGGTCAGCACCCAGACCGCCGTCGAACAGATCATCCCCAGTGCCGCCATAGAGGACGTCCTCACCACCACCGCCAAAGAGCTGGTCATTGCCATTCTCGCCCAACAGCGTGTCATTGCCCAAACCGCCGCTCAGATTGTCGGCCCGCGCGCCGCCGGAAAACTGGACGGCAATGTCGATGTCACCCGCAACCGCCAGCGTGTCGCGGCCGCTACCACCATCGGCCTGGATCAGATCGAAGGGCTGGTCGCCGGTGAATGTCTCGAAATAGCCGAACGCATTGACAGCAAGCGCGTTAGGATCTGGCTCGAGCCCCTCGATCACGGGCGCTTTCGTCACGAAGAAGCTGTCGTTCACGATCAGGCTGCCATCGTCGTTACGATCGATGAAGTCGGGTAATGTGCGCAAATTGGCAAACGTATCACCTGCTGTGAGAAGCAGCGCGCCGGGCACGATATCAGTGACCGCAAGCCCGGCTTCGAACAATTGTGGTGCCTGCCCATGAGGACCGTCGCACGGATCGCCAAGGTTGAAGTTCGCCAGCGTGACCTCGCCGATGGTTATACGTTCAGTGATCTTCAGCGGCTTGACGCCGATGGAGAACTCGATGGCCAGATCGGCAGTGATCTTGCCCGTGATGCTTTCAAAAATGCAGGGAAACGCGGACAGGTCGGAAAGCCGCGTACGGGTACCATCGCCGGAGACAAGCTCGAACCCGATCGTCCCTGTGACACCTCCACTGACATCAACAGAGGCGAGCCCAATCCCAGCCCCACCGCCCGCACGCAAGCCCAGTGAAAGATCGGCAAAGGCCTTGTCCGGATCCGTGGGCGCGATGAAGAAACCTTGCAGGAAATCGACCCCGGTCAGGTCAAAGCCGTTCGTATCATAGCCCACCGTGAACTCGGTACGGGCGGAGAAGTTACCTTCAAGGAAAAACTTCACTGGGCCGACAGGGAAGAAGATCTCGGCTTTTGCCCCGAATTGCAGCTCGGGCAGTGCAATCTCGATCAGGGTTTCGGGGGGGCCGCCAAAGCCGTTCAGCAAAATATTGCCGATGGTCTGGAACGGGTTGTCGAAGATTGGCAGGCTCAAATACGGACCGAACGTGCCAACATCGCCTTCTCCGCCGCCAAGCGCGCCTTCAAGGACGGTGTCAAATCCTCCGAGGCTTCCCAGCAAAGTGAAATCCTCGTCGAAATCCAGATCCACACCGGCGGAAAAATCGACACCCAGATCGCCAAGCTCGATGGGCCCGTCCAAGCTGGCAAGCTGGCCGACTGCCTCGGCGACTTCGAGGATGTTCACAACCACGTCGATGAACTCGAGCGACACCGGTACGTCCGAGAACTCCACAACCAGATCGGCCACCGTGTCGAACTTGGAGATATCCGATACCACCGGCAATTCCTGCGTCAGGATATCAATGGCGACGCCAAGCGGGAACGTGTCGAGGATAACGTCAAGCTGGCCAAAGATGTTGTCGAAAAGATCGACCAGCGAACCCGGATCGATCGTGATATTCTCCAGGCCAAAGCCCACTTGCGCTTGCAGGCCCGCGCCAACTTCGGACGCAGTGCCTTCGATCAGGTAGTCGACCACCACATCCGCTGCGATCGAGGGCAGCGCCCCGGTACCGGGATCGGTCTGGATACCGAGGTTCAGGCCGCCCGAGAAACTGGCCGTCGCCTCGGTCCCTTCCGCGATATCCAGGCCAAAGCCGAAGGTGACGTTGGGTATGGCGGGATCAGGGTCCAGCTCGAAGCCGAGGAAGCCCAGAGCACCAGCCACAGCCGCAATGTCCCCATCGATGCTCAGCGTGAACTCAGGGCCAAGGGCCGCGGCCGAGTCGCGAATGATCCGTTCACCAGTGTCCCCGTCCAGCGTCAGAAAAACATTGGTCCCGAAGGTGACATCGCCAATGTCGAGCGTCCCCGCGAGATCGATCCCACCCGGCGCAAGGCCAAGATCCGGATCTATGGTGACGCTGCCAAAATCAACCGTCGGCGCCATGATCAGGTCAAGTTCCAGATCCTCGACCAACGTCACAGGGTTAACAACAACGTTGGTTGCAAAGACATTGACGCCCTTCAACTCGATGCTGGAGACCGCGGCAGCAATCTCGGTCAGCGTCGCAGTGGGCGGCAGGGCTGCCAAAGCGGCGGTCAGAGCGGTTTGCAAATCATCAAGTTCGGCAAATACCGCATCGACCTTGCCAGCGAAATCGCTACCAAATATCGGCAACTCGGCCGTGAATATCGTGTTCTCGATGCCTTGGCGATAAGATGCTAGGAAACCCAGCAGTTCGGTCTCGACGACTGACTTGTCCAACATGGTAACCTCCAAATCACCACGCGACCAAACACAATCCCAAAGCCAATCATTCCCGACACGTCGTCGGAGTTTCGGCCAAACGCCTTATCTGGTCAGCGAATTTTCCCCTGAGACAAATTGTCCCAAACCTTGGCTGCCCGGTCAAGCGCCGGTTCCGATTTGAACCAGTCAGTTCACATCGCGGCCTTTCATCGTTGATTTGCCCAGCCCTTCTCGATGATGGTCAGATCGCAATTCCGGCCCTACCAATGGTGTATATGTGAGACCTGAAACCGATGGAGTTAGATCGTGTCGAACGACAATTGGGGCGATAACGCACGCATCGGGGTATTCATCGTCGGTGCGGAAGTTGTCCCGGAAGCTGAATGGTGGGCGATGGCTCCGCCCGGTGTCTCTATCCACGCAGCGCGCATATCAGCGCCAACTCCCTGGGCAAAATGGCAGCCAGATCATAGCGGTGTCGAAATCTGCACAGATCTGGAAAGGGGCGCGACGCAGTTTGCATCCATGGCACTGTCCGCGGTGGTGGTAGGCCATTCCTCAAGCAGTATCATGGGGGGCAGTGGCTGGGACGAGGCGGTGATCGAGCGCGTCGGATCAATCTCTCACCCTTCCACACAGGTCACAACGAACGGATTGGATTGCGTGCAGGCCCTGCGCGCGTGCAGTGTGAAGCGGCCCTTCCTGATGTTTCCGCCTTGGTTCAACGAGGGTATCGTCTCTGCAGGCGCTGCCTTCTTCCAAGGTCACGGATTTCAGCCCCCATCATCGTTCAGGCATATCCCGGAGCCGAAATGGGCCAACTTCCGCCCGGAACACCTCTACAGGGAGCGCATGCACATCGCTCAAAAATCTGATCTTTTGATGGACCAGATCATTGCCAATTGCCCCGACACAGCGGACAGCGTGCTGATCGTAGGCACTGGGCTGCGCTGCGTCGGTATTATCAGTGCGCTTGAGACAGCTCTCGGCAAACCAGTGGTTACGGCCAACCAAGCTAGTCTATGGCGCTGCCTCGGTCTTGCTGGTGTGGAAACGCCCGTCCGGGGCTATGGCAAATTGCTGGAAGGCGCGCGCACTTTGGGATGACAGCCAGCGTCAGTCAGCGAGGTTTCGCTGTCTGGGTCAGAGATCCTGATCCATGCGCCGCGAATCATTGTCGAGCCGTCGCGTCGCCCGGCTGCCCGGCACCAGGATCTCCTCGGCGCGAAAATACGCCCGCATCTCTGCCTTCACGAGACCAAGCTCTCGCCGGATGTCAGAAACCTTTGTGTCGAAGAGCGGCGGTTCCTCGAACGGTCTCAGGTGGAGGTCCGTTCCCGAAAGCATGTCCTCGGCGAACCCGATTCCCAGTCGGTAGGAAGCGATGTGTTCCGGCTGGAACCTCCATGCTTCCGGGTACTCGGTGGTCGAGACCCGTATGAATAGATCGACAAGTTCCGCCGTGATCTCTTTATCGGCCCCCATGGTGACCCCGATGATGAAGGCTTCGTCCTGCACGTGCAGACCGCGGCCAAGGATGACATGCAGGCAATCGTGACGATCCAGCGAGATCGCACCGGGCAGACGGGCCGGACTCTCAGGGTTTTCGTAGTGGCGTACGATATCCGGGACATCATTCGGGTCAGAGCGAGGCATTGTGGCCAAGACCTGCCGGATGGTCATGTCATCCGTATCGAGTCCAGGCGACCATTCGTTCCATTTCAGGAGCTCGCGGCCCATGTCCTAGTCCTCGAACTTCGTGATGGGTTGGAAAACTGTCTGCTCGGCGGCAGCTGCTTTCAAAGCGTCGGCAAGATCGCCAACACTTTCAACGCTGACATAGCTGGTATAGCCTGGTACGTTCAAAGCGTGTCCCTCGCCGATGCCAAGCCCGATGGTGGCAATCTCGATCGGAGTGCTGGAAAGGATCCGCGTGACTGCAGCATTCATGATGTCCCCGTCACCGGCGACGCCATCCGTCGTGAC
>JBGCFK010000006.1:0-7160 GCA_045106875.1 Paracoccaceae bacterium
ATCGACATCCGCCGCTTCGCCACAGACAAGCACCGCACGGTGGACGACACGCCGACAGGCGGCGGCGCGGGCATGGTCATGAAGGCGGATGTCCTTGGAAAAGCACTGGACTTTGCCGCCAAGGATAGTGTAACGGACCGGCTCCGATGGCCGGTTCTGTATCTCAGCCCGCGCGGTCGGCCCCTGACGCAACAACGTGTGACCGAATTGGCCAAAGCCGAGGGGGTCACATTGCTCTGTGGCAGGTACGAAGGCGTGGACCAGCGGGTGCTGGACGCGCGCAATGTCGAGGAGGTCTCGATCGGCGACTATGTGCTCACAGGTGGTGAGCCGGCGGCGATGATCCTGCTTGATGCGGTGATAAGGCTGCGCCCGGGTGTTCTGGGCAATGCTGCATCGACCGAAGAAGAGAGTTTCAGCCGGGGGCTTCTGGAGCACCCGCAATATACCAGGCCTCAGGTCTGGGAGGGGCGCGAGCCACCGGAAGTGCTGCTATCCGGTCACCACGCGCGGATCGCCGAATGGCGGACCTCTCAAGCCGAAAGCCTGACACGGGAACGCCGTCCCGACCTCTGGGCTGCCTACGAGGCAGAGCAAGCTCCAGAGCTCTCGGACGCGAACAAAAACGCCGAAAAGGCGCACAAAAAGGAATGAGACCATGAACCTGCTTCAGCAACTGGAAGCCGAGCATCTTGCCGAGCTGGCCAACGAAATCCCAGATTTCGCACCGGGTGACACGATCAAGGTCGGTTATAAGGTAACGGAAGGCACGCGTACGCGCGTCCAGAACTATGAAGGCGTGTGCATCTCGCGCCGCGGCGGCGACAACAACATCGCAGCCAGCTTCACGGTGCGCAAGATCAGCTTTGGCGAGGGGGTCGAGCGGATCTTCCCGCTCCACTCGCCCAATATTGACAGCATCACGGTGGTGCGCCGCGGTAAAGTCCGGCGTGCAAAACTGTACTACCTGCGCTCGCGTCGCGGCAAATCGGCCCGTATCGTCGAGAAATCGAACTACCGACCTAAGAAGTCGGGCGACGGCGCACCTGCCAAATAAGTCTGCCTGAAACTTGTTGGCCTGACCTCTCGGGTCAACAAAAAAAGGGCGCCGGGGGAGAGAGACCCGACGCCCAGTTAGAGAGGTATCACAAGAAACACACGTGTTGTCCGAGGGACCGAAGCGCCCAGAGAGAGAAGCTCTCCGACCTTTTGGACACCCATAATATGACCCGATTCGCCTGCTGTCCGATGTGAGCTTCGTCACAGTGGACGCAAAAGGGCGCGCTCGCTATGACGGGTCAAATCTCAGCAGGCGCGGACAGAAGAGCGGGCATGTCACACGGAATCCCAACACCACTATCCGCGCGCAAGGGCGCCGCACTAAAAGGCACGGCCCATGTCCCTGGCGACAAGTCCGTCAGCCACCGCTCCCTGATCTTCGGCGCACTGGCCGTCGGCGAGACGCGCGTCACAGGCTTGCTTGAAGGCGAGGACGTGCTGGCCACGGCGGATGCCATGCGCGCCTTTGGCGCCCTGGTCGAGCAGGAGGGCGACACCTGGGTCATCCACGGCGTCGGCGTCGGTGGTCTCGCCGAACCCGACCGTGTGATCGACTATGGCAACGCAGGCACGGGCGTCCGCCTCGCCATGGGCATGATGGCAACCACGCCTGTTTCGGCGACCTTCACCGGGGATGCCTCGCTGCGCCGCCGTCCAATGGGGCGCATCCTCGATCCCCTGCGCCTGTTTGGCGCGACCTCGATGGGGCGCAGCGGGGGCCTGCTTCCTCTGACCATCCGCGGCGCCGGCAACCCTGTGCCGGTGGAATACCGGTTGCCCATGGCTTCGGCTCAGGTGAAATCCGCCGTGCTGTTGGCTGGCCTGAACGCGCCAGGTGAGACCGTGGTGATCGAGCCCGAAGCAACCCGCGACCATACGGAGCGCATGCTGCGTGGGTTTGGCGCCGAGGTTACCGTCGAGGACACATCCGACGGCCGGGTGATACGGCTGACCGGCCAACCCGAGCTGACGCCGATGACCATAGCGGTTCCGCGTGATCCCAGTTCCGCGGCGTTTCCCGTAGCAGCTGCCCTGATCGCCGAGGGCTCGGACATTCTGGTTCCGAACATCTGCCTGAACCCTACGCGCGCGGGGCTCTACGATACCCTGACCGAGATGGGTGCCGACATCACGCGCCAGGACCCGCGCGAGGAAGGCGGCGAGCCAGTCGCAGATCTGCGCGTGCGCCATGGCGCTTTGACTGGCATAGAAGTCCCGCCGGACCGCGCGCCCAGTATGATCGACGAATACCCCGTGCTGGCCTGCATCGCAGCCTATGCCACAGGCGATACCGTGATGCGCGGCATCGGAGAGTTGCGTGTGAAAGAGTCTGACAGGATCTCAGCCATGGTCGCAGGATTGCGTGCCAACGGGGTCGAGGTAACCGAACAAGAAGACGGCATGATCGTGCACGGGCGCGGAGCAGACCAAAACTTGGGCAAGGGCGCTGTGCGTGGCGGCGGAACGGTGACAACGCATCTGGACCACCGCATCGCCATGAGCTTCCTATGCCTCGGTCTCGGGGCTGACGCGCCCGTCACCATTGACGACGCGGCCCCGATTGCCACAAGCTTCCCGAAGTTTGTGAATTTGATGACGGGGCTGGGTGCCGTGCTGACCCACGACAATCGGAAATGAAGACCCGGGGGAGCTGCCTGTGCGGCGCTGTCCGGTACGAGGTTGCGGTGCCGCTCACCGAAGCGCACGCCTGTCACTGCACGCAATGCCGCAAGCAGTCCGGTCACTACATCGCCTGCGCCTCCGCCCCCAAGGACGCCGTGTCCATCGACGGCGCGGACCACATCACATGGTACCAAGCGACGCCCGGCATCGGTCGTGGGTTCTGTCGCCAATGCGGGGCACACCTGTTCTGGGATGATGGCGGAGAAGAGTGGTCGATCAATGCGGGCGCGCTCAAGGCCCCGACCGGGATCAAGATCAGTCGCCACATCTTCTGCGCCGACAAGGGCGACTACTACGAGATCACCGACGGTCTGCCTCAGTTCTACGCATACCCGACGGATCACGAATGAAGTTCACTGTCGCCATTGACGGACCTGCCGCTGCCGGCAAGGGGACCATCGCCCGCGCGGTGGCTGCCAGATTTGGCTTCGCTCATCTGGATACAGGTCTGCTGTATCGAGCTGTGGGTAAGCGGGCGCTGACCCAAGGGCGCGGTGTCATTGACGAGGGCGTGGCCGAATTGATCGCCAAGGAGTTGAACGAGGCAGATCTCGACGAGACACAACTGCGCACGGTGATGGTCGCACGGTCCTCCAGCCGCGTCGCAGCCATGCCGGGCGTACGTGCCGCGCTGCTGGACTTTCAAAAAGCCTTTGCACGGCGCGACGGCGGTGCGGTTCTTGACGGGCGCGATATCGGAACGGTGATCTGCCCGGAAGCAGATGTGAAGCTGTTCGTGACCGCCTCGGACCAAGCGCGCGCGAAACGGCGCTTCGAGGAAGTGACGGCGCGCGGCGAGCGGACCTCATTGGAACAGGTCCGTATGGATCTGGCCGCTCGGGACGCCCGGGATGCCGGGCGCGACACGGCCCCAATGAAGCAGGCCGAGGACGCGCACCTGCTCGACACCACGGATATGGACATCGACCAGGCAATTGCTGCGGCTGTTGAGATCATTCAGAAGGCTCTGGGGGAATAGCTGGCACCCGACGCCGCGCCCCGCAAATGCCAACCGAAGCGCATTCCTGAACGAAGATTTGATGCTTAGCCAGATACCGCCGCACATGCCGGCGCGGATCCAGCCCAATCAGGGGACCAGTACAAGCTGCCAGTATCGATCTCAACAGGAGTGTCAGAGCAGCCGCCGGGTTGCTGCACGTTTGCGGGCAGGTCGATTTGCAAATCGCTGAGCCGGATCACGTCGCGCAAATGCTCGACCGGAAACGCAAAGTGAAACCCCGAGATGAAGCGCACGTACATCTTGTCGTCGGCAGGCAAAGCGCAATCCCGCCGGGCGCTGTAAACGCCGTTGATGCAGCCAGAACAGCCCGCGAAAATCCCGTTCGCTGTCAAATGTCACCAGGGAAGGCATAGACCTTGCGGCCCGCGTGGAAAAGCGCTACATCCGCGCGCGTCGCCTAGGCGGCGGAAATAATTGAGCAGGCACTGACGAGGGTTCACCGAATAGAAACCCTTCAGTGGCGTTTTCGCGTATCCGCCTTTGACCAAACCACCAAGACCGCCGGAACCAACCGGACGGCCTGAAAAAGCACTGTTAGGAGAACTGAATGTCCGCTGTGGCAACTATGGAAGATTTCGAAGCGCTTTTGAACGAAAGCTTCGAGCATGATACCCCCGATGAAGGCTCCGTGGTCAAAGGCCTCGTGATTGCGGTCGAAAACGGCCAAGCCATCATCGACGTCGGCTTCAAGGTTGAAGGCCGCGTAGACCTCAAGGAATTCGCAAATCCCGGCCAGCCTCCCGAGATCGCTGTAGGCGACGAGGTCGAGGTTTTCCTGGAACGCGTCGAGAACGCCAAGGGCGAGGCCATGATCAGCCGCGACAAAGCGCGGCGTGAGGAAGCCTGGGATCGGCTTGAGAAAGCCAATGACAATCAGGAACGCGTCGAGGGCGCGATCTTCGGCCGGGTCAAGGGCGGCTTCACCGTCGATCTCGGCGGCGCTGTGGCATTCCTGCCGGGCTCGCAGATCGACGTGCGCCCCGTGCGCGATGTAGGCCCTCTGATGGGCATCCCACAGCCATTCCAGATCCTCAAGATGGACCGCCGCCGCGGCAACATCGTGGTCTCGCGCCGTGCGATCCTCGAAGAGAGCCGTGCCGAACAGCGCGCCGAGATCGTCGGCAAGCTTGCCGAAGGCGATGTCGTCGATGGTGTGGTCAAGAACGTCACAGATTATGGCGCGTTCGTGGACCTTGGCGGCGTCGACGGCCTGCTGCACGTGACCGACATGGCGTGGCGCCGGGTCAACCATCCTTCGGAAATCGTTCAGATCGGCGAGACCGTGAAGGTGCAAGTCGTCAAGGTGAACAAAGAAACCCAGCGTATCAGCCTCGGCATGAAGCAGCTGTCGGACGATCCCTGGCACACCGTGGCCGACAACTACCCAATGGGTTCCAAGTGGACCGGACGGGTCACGAACATCACCGATTACGGTGCGTTCGTGGAACTGGAAGCCGGCGTCGAGGGTCTGGTGCACGTCTCCGAGATGTCGTGGACCAAGAAGAACGTCCACCCCGGCAAGATCGTTTCGACCTCGCAGGAAGTCGAAGTCATGGTTCTTGACGTGGACAGCTCCAAACGCCGCGTCAGCCTCGGCCTCAAACAGTGCCAAGGCAATCCTTGGGACAGCTTCGCGACCACCTTCCCGCAGGGCACCGAGGTCGAAGGCGAGGTCAAGAACATCACCGAGTTCGGCCTGTTCGTCGGGCTGGAAGGCGATATCGACGGGATGGTGCACCTCTCGGATATCGACTGGGACCGCTCCGGCGAGGACGCGATCCAGGACTACAAGAAGGGCGATCTCGTCCAGGCGGTTGTACTGGATGTCGATGCCGAGAAAGAGCGCATCAGCCTTGGCATCAAACAGCTGGGTGGTGACAAGTTCGCGGACGCGACAGACGGCGTAAAGCGCGGTGTGGCGGTAACAGTGGACGTGACGGCCATCGAAGACGGTGGGATCGAAGTGGAATACGAAGGCATGAAGGCCTTCATCCGCCGCTCGGATCTCAGCCGCGATCGTCAGGACCAGCGTCCCGACAAGTTCAAGGTCGGCGACCGTGTAGACGCCAAAATCACCAATATCGACAAATCGCAGCGCCGTCTCGGCCTGTCGATCAAGGCGTTGCAGATCGCAGAGGAAAAGGAAGCTGTGCAGCAGTACGGTTCTTCGGACTCAGGCGCATCGCTGGGCGATATTCTGGGCGCAGCTCTGAAGGAGCGCGGCGACGACGAATAGTCGCGCCGTTGACATACCATGATCGGACGGGGCCCCTTCGAGGGCCCCGTTTTTTGTTAACCCCTGCTTCAGCGTTTATTCATTTTTGATTAAATGTTTCACGTGAAACACTCCAGTCACTGTAGTGTTATTCCTTGAGGATCGGCCATCTCCGCCCGGTAAACACGACCACAAAGCTCCCGAAGCCCGGGACTTGCCTGATCCGTACGTATACTTATTGTTAACAGGATCGCGCTACGCGCGAGCTTGGGGGTCTGATCCGCCGAGAATCTGCAGGATCGTCGGAACCGGAGCGCAAATGACTGCCACAGCTGACATGATAATAGCCCAGCGCAAGGCGCGGCGCGCACTCACATTTTGGCGTATTCTTGCAATCGGAGCACTTGTGATCGCTGTCATCGCACTGCTGCCTCGCGGGACCACCAGCTCCGGACCCCATGTCGCGCGCATTGCAATCGAAGGCGTGATCACGGACGAACCCAAACGGGAACGGATGATCCGCGCACTGGCCGAAAATGACGACGTTCGTGCGCTGGTGGTCGACATAAACAGCCCTGGCGGCACGGTTACAGGATCTGAATCGCTCTACGAGGCGATCCGCCATGTGGCCGAGGCGAAACCGGTCGTATCAGTCATGGGTGAATACGCAGCATCCGGCGGCTACATCACGGCCATCGCCGGCGAGCACATAGTGGCGCGCGGGAACACTCTGACAGGGTCGATCGGCGTCGTCGCCCAAGTGCCTAATGTCGAGGGATTACTGGAGATGCTTGGCGTCGAGGTTACACAGATCAAGTCGGCCCCACTGAAAGCGGAACCCAACTTTACGTCTTCCCCGACACCCGAGGCGTTGAAGGCACAGGAAGATCTGATCCTCGACATGTTCGCATGGTTCGAAGGATTGGTCGCGGACCGGCGTGCGCTTACCGGCGCGGCGCTTGCCGAAGTCACGGACGGCCGAGCTTTCACTGGACGTCAGGCCCTGACACGCGGGCTGGTCGACGCGCTGGGCGATGAGGACACGGCCCGCGACTGGCTGGCCGAAAAGCATGAGATCTCGACCGATCTACCGGCTCGAGAGCACGATTGGCGGGAACCCGAACGGCCATGGCCGCTGTCCGAGCTTAACAGCGCAGGAGCGGCCCTTTCGCGCATTGAAGG
>JBGCFK010000060.1:0-3324 GCA_045106875.1 Paracoccaceae bacterium
CCTCGGGCCGTCCGTTTGATGCGACCCACGTCAAGCCACGCTGGCATCGCGATACCAATCGAAATGTGCCAGATGATGTCATTCGGGCGCTGGGCGAGTGCGGCGGGATGCTTGGGTTCTCGCTTTACCCTCAGCACCTCTCGGATGGCGGAGCGACATCGCTGGCGACTTTTTGCGAGATGGCGGCACGCACAGCCGAGTTGATCGGGTCAGAGAACCTCGGCATAGGCTCGGATCTTTGCCAGGGCCAGCCGGATAGTGTTGTGCAGTGGATGCGGGATGGCCGTTGGACCAATACACGGTCTGATGCCGTCTTTCCTCCACAGCCCGCGTGGTTTCAGAACAATCGGGACTGGGACGGCATTGCCGCGGGGCTCCGGGCTGTCGGCTTCTCGCAGCAGGAAGTCGATGGGGTCATGGGGGATAACTGGCTGCGGTTCTTGGAGGATACGATCACGCCAGAGTTACATGATGTGCAGTAACCTCGATTTGACTTGCCGGCAGTGTTATTGTTTTTTCGACGTCAAGATCTGAAACTTCGCCCTTATCCCATCGCTGCTGGATACATATAAATACCGATTCAACTCGAAATTTGCTGCTTGAGGTGCCAATGGATGGCTCGCCGCGCCACGCTATGCCCCGGCCACCCCACAAGGTAATGCGGCTGGCCCGGATGGGGTCTACGCATCCTTCTCGGCTCAGCTTCATGCGGATCATGCTGAGGCGTTTGGAAGCTGAAAACTGGAAAGTCGATCGCCCGGTCTGGGAGATCGACCGCAAAGGCGTCGGTCGTGCCGTCTACCGTGTTACCACGCCTGAACGCTGCTATTCGCTTGTCGCGTTTGCGCATGATCTGCCGGACGAACTGCGGTCTGACCGGGTGATCGCCGAGGCATGGGATGCGACCTTTGCCCTTTTCGATGGGGAGCCGTGCGCGAAGGATCTGGACCGGCTTTCACAGAATGTCCCTTTGCAGGAGGCGGGCCGTATGCAGGGCTCGGAGCTGACCTTGAGCCGTGCCAACCGGTCTGTGCGCATGTTCGGGCACGTGGTCGATTGCCTCGCAGAGGGGCGGCAACCTGAAGCGTCCCAGCTTGACCGTGTCGGCTACCTGATGCGGACTACCGCGGTGTATGGTTCAGGCAAGTTCGGCTTGTCAGATCGCGAGGCGATCGCAGAGCGGCCTGAACTGAACGCGCCCTTTCAGGCGGAGATGCTGACGGTCTGGTTGATCAGGGCATTCACGGTCGACATTGTCGAGCACCTTGCGCAGGCAAAATCTGCGGATGCCGTGGCGTTGGACCCGGTATTGCGCCGCCGTCTTGGTGTTGGAAACTCAACGGGTCTTGGTATGGCGCCTTTCCTGCTGAACCACCCGGTGCTCATCCACAACTGGTTCGCTGCCCGAGAGCAGGCTCTTGCCCGTGTGCGCGGTGAACCGGTTACCGAGGAGACCTGGGACCATTTTCTCCGCGTGGTCGCCCATGCCCATGCAGGTGTGGCCAGTTGGCTGACCGAACACCCCTATCAGGTCGCGAAACTCGAGGCGCTGGATGCGGACTTGTCCAGGCTTCAGACCTGGCTTGCCATGATGCATTGGCGCGAGGCCAGCTGGGATGCGCTCTGGCTGAAGGGCGAAGCGGCGCTCAGTATCGAGGGCCAGGAAATGCTTCTGTCGCTATTGTTGGAGCCGCACGGAACGTTGGTTGACTCGCTTGCCAGCGAGCTTGCCGCTGACGAGGCCATGTCATTTCCAATAGATGCCCGTCAAACCGTGGGTTCACTGCGCGAGACAATCGAGACCCTCTATGATTGGGTGGCGGGGCTGGACTGGTCACGCAAGGAGGCGCAGGCGCGGCTCTGGTATACTTCGGCGGAAAAGCTCGAACCCCGTCTGGGTGATCGCGCTGACTTGGAACTGGATGCCTACGAGCAGCCTCTTGGCCCGGCGCGCGACGTGGCCGCGTTGTCGGACACGCTGGCCGCATGGCCTGTGGAGACGCCGCTGGCACAGGTGCTCGCGGCCTCACCAGAGCATCGCCATACTGTACGCCGTGTGCAGATTGTTGCAGCGCATCCTTACGGAGAAGTGCGTGACAACACGCTCGCGGCTGAGATGGTGCCGATCGATCTGCTTCGGGCGAAACTCGCCTTCTTTGGCGCGAGTCGGTTTGATCCGCGTTCGGATCTTTGGCTCAGGATCAGCATGTTCCAAGGGGCTCCGATCCCACAAGACGTTGGATGCAGTGGATTGGATAATTGGATGTACGGTCCGTGAGCTGGGCTTTTGGAGAGATCGAAGCGCTGGTCCGAAAGGCGGTCCAAGGGGCAGGCAAGCCATGGGGCATTGCCGAAGAGGCCGCTTGGTGCGTTCGCTGGCTTTCGGAGCGCGGCCATCCGGGTGTGGAGGCTGTGGCTTCCAGTCTCGACGTGATGCCAGAGCGTTGCCCGGTCAACGCGGCATTGATGTTTTCGGAACGTGGATCTTTGACGCTGCCTTCGGAGATTGGTCCTGTTGCCTCGCCATTGATGGTGCTTCCGTTCCTTGGACGCATGTGCGCGGAAGGTGCGGCTTTTAAAGTGCAGACCGAGACGGCCGAGGTTCGGGTCTCGCGAAATGATATAGAAGTGCGTTGCAACTTGCCTGAAGTCGGGACTGTGATGCTGTGCGAGATCACGCCTGCTATCGCGCCCGGGGAAAGGCGCGCAAGGCTGGAGCACGTCGACCCGGTCGCGCTGGAGATCTTGCACGACTTTGCTGCGCGCACATATGCGCCAGCAACCGAGCTGTCTCGAAAAGCCGGGGCTGGTGCGGGGCTGTCAGACAACGATTGAGTTTTGCGCATTGGCGCTTGCGATGGTGGACGGGGTTTGTCCCGCTCCGGCACAGATTGCTTGGAACTTTCTTTACCGCGTTCGGATACTCCCATGCCTGTGTCGCGTTTGGTGAAGTGTGGAGAGAGTCATGATTTCCTCTGAGAAAAAACAGAATGGAGTTTCGGTCGTGAAGCTCGACGGCGCGCGCCTGGACGCTGCGATCGCCGAGACCGTGAAAGCCGAGATGAAACGGATCATTGATACCGGGGAGCGCCATCTGATTGTCGATTTCGAGAATGTTCAGTTCATGGATTCGTCGGGGTTGGGCGCCTTGGTCGGTGCTCTGAAAATGATGGGACCAGGCGGAAGGATGGAGATCATCAATGCATCTCCCACGGTTCTGAAGGTGCTGAAGCTTACGCGGATGAACAAGGTGTTCACCATTCGCGAAGACTGATCGGCAGCAAATGTAGTTTATTATGCGGAGGTGAGAGATGTCGTATAGAT
>JBGCFK010000061.1:0-7678 GCA_045106875.1 Paracoccaceae bacterium
GTCCTATGGCGGTCTCAAGAAGGAGGACCGCCGTGCGGCCCTCATCTGCTATCTTGAAACGGTAAAGTAAAACCGTCTAAAATTTGACTTGAATGCGCCTCCGGAAGCTCTGGTTCCGGGGGCGTTTTCTATGGTGCGGAAGAGTTGGCCCAATCCCGCCAAAAAGCCCCGGCTGCGGCAAGTCGGCCCGTTGCCTGATATATCGTCATCACGTTACAGACGACGCGAATGCACGATTCCTTTAGGGGTCGGCATGCACATGGGATGTAACGCGCTGACGAGGAGCGACACATGGCCGATGCGGCAGCACACGGGCACGAACACCAAAAAGGGTTTTTCACCCGCTGGTTCTGTTCGACTAACCACAAGGATATCGGGACGCTTTACCTGATCACATCTGGCTTCATGGGTCTGATCGCGGTGTTCTTTACCATGGTCATGCGGGCCGAATTGATGCATGCGGGGGTGGATCTCCCGATATTCATGGACGCAGATGGCAACCCAAATGGCCATATGTGGAACGTTTACATTACTGGCCACGGTATCCTGATGATGTTCTTTGTCATCATTCCGGCAATGTTCGGCGGGTTTGGCAACTACTTCATGCCATTGCAGATCGGTGCGCCTGACATGGCGTTCCCTCGGATGAACAACCTGTCGTACTGGCTCTATGTTGCGGGCTGTATCATGGCGCTGCTATCGGTGGTGGTGCCCGGTGGCAATGGACAGGGGGGATCTGGCGTCGGCTGGGTGCTCTATGCGCCGCTATCGACTAGCGAAGCAGGTATGGCGACGGATTTCGCGATCTTCGCACTCCACCTTTCAGGCGCGTCCTCGATTCTTGGCGCAGCGAACATGATCACGACGTTCCTGAACATGCGCGCGCCCGGCATGAAACTGATGAAAGTGCCGCTGTTTCCATGGTCGATTTTCGCCACGGCATGGATGATTCTGCTGTCGCTGCCAGTTCTGGCGGGCGCCATCACCATGCTGCTGACGGACCGGAACTTCGGTACGACGTTCTTCCAGCCGGAGGGCGGTGGTGACCCACTGCTGTATCAGCACATCTTCTGGTTCTTTGGTCACCCAGAGGTCTACATGCTGATCGTTCCGGCTTTCGGAATTATCAGTCACGTGGTCTCGACTTTCTCACGCAAGCCTGTGTTCGGCTATGCGGCGATGGTTTTCGCGATGCTGATCATATCTGCACTCGGCTTCGTCGTGTGGGCACACCACATGTACACGGTCGGCATGTCGGTGAACTCGCAAGCCTACTTCATGCTTGCAACACTGACGATTGCGGTCCCCACCGGGGTCAAAGTCTTCTCTTGGATCGCGACCATGTGGGGCGGATCGATTGACTTCAAGACGCCGATGCTTTGGGCTCTCGGTTTCATCTTTTTGTTCACCTTCGGCGGTGTGACCGGCATTGTCCTCAGTCAGGCGGGCGTAGACCGTGCGTACCACGACACCTACTATGTTGTTGCGCACTTCCACTACGTGATGTCGCTCGGCGCTGTGTTCGGCATCTTCGCAGGCATCTACTACTGGATCGGCAAGATGAGCGGCCGCCAGTATCCTGAGTTTTGGGGCAAGGTGCACTTCTGGATGATGTTCATCGGTGCAAACATCACCTTCTTTCCGCAACACTTCGTGGGTCGTCAGGGCATGCCACGCCGGTATCTGGACTATCCGGAGGCGTTCGAGTTTTACAACTGGATCTCGTCGGTTGGTGCGTTCATCTCAGGTGCCAGCTTCCTTCTTTTCCTGTGGATTATGTGGGTGACAATCACGCGCGGCGCCAAGGTCGAAGCAGAAAACTACTGGGACGATCAGTACCCTGCGCTGGAATGGTCTCTTTCGAACCCACCGCCCGAGCACACGTTTGAGATGCTGCCGACCCAGAAAGAATGGGACAAGCAGCAGCCTGCAAACCACTAAGCTCTTGGCTGATACCTCCATGAACGGCGCGGCCGGAGGGAAACCTCCGGCCGCAGCCTTTTCCGGGCCAGATTGGCGCGTCCGGAAAGATCGGCCTATCTATTTGGTTGAACTGTGGCCAAATCAGTCGCTCACCCGGCCTGGCCTGAAATGGTTCCTTGGCATTTCGGCAGGGTTTCTGATCTTCCCTCTCATCGGCCTGACCGGAACGTTGGCGTTCTGGGGACTACTGCCCTTCATGCTTCTGGCATTCTGGGGGATATGGTACGCGATCCAACGCAATGGGCGGGATTTGCGACTTTGTGAGAGCCTCTCGATATGGCGTGACGAGGTTCGGGTAGAGCGAGTGGAGCCGAACGGCCGTATCAGACGTTGGCAGGCCCAGCCACGCGATGTTCGTGTGCGGATTTACGAAGACGGCAAGGTGGAGAGCTACCTGACTCTGACAGGCGCCGGGCGCGAAATAGAACTCGGTGCATTTCTTGCTCCAGAAGAACGTCAGAAGCTGTCGGAAGACATCGAGAACGCGCTGACCGTAGCGGTACGTGCCTGACTTTCAGTAGGGCTGGTACGATTTCTCCTCCACCAGTTTGGAGCCAAGTAAATCATTGATTTCGCGTTTCAGAGCCGCACGCTTGTCATTGGTGATGTAGACGCTGCGTGCCAGTTGCACGAATTTGTCCGAGAAATCACCGGCCCGCTCGCAGTCGCGAATATCGTCCTCGATTTCCCAAAGCGCTTCATTGACCGTCTTCAGCGCAGCGCTCAAGCGGTTCAGATCGTCGGAGGCGGTTAGGGCAGTGTCACGGCTGGACGTCAGCGTCTCCAACTCGATCCGTACATTGGCAACTTTTACCGGATCCGAAATCCGTTCTGTCTTGATTTCTAGAATGGTGATCTTGTCGATCAGTTCGCCTGGCGCGATCGCGGCTGTAACGGTATCGTTCATGACGCGTGTTGTCCCAACAGATTGCGCAGCGCGTCTTCCGCTTCGGCGAACACCGGGCCCCATTCACCGGATGTTTGCTGACGAAAGAGTCGCATTGAGGGGTACCAAGGTGTGGTCTCTTCGGATCCGTAGAGCCAGAAGCCCTCCCAGGTCAGGAGGTTCCAGATTGGCTTGCCGAGCGAGCCTGCCACATGGACGACGGCTGTGTCTGTCGTGATCATAAGGTCCATCTCGTCGATGATCGCGGCGGTGTCGGCGAAGTCCCGATCGGCGCCACAGGCGTCCACAATCAAGCCGCACATGCCACTCTCGACAAAGTCTTTGTGCGCATCGCCTTTGTAGAGACTGAAAAGTTGCACGCCTGGCACCTCGGCCAAGCCCAGAAAGCTCTCCGGCGACGTCGATCGGCGGTGGTTGGCGCGGTAGGTCAGGCTTCCGGTCCACACGACGCCGATTTTGAACTTTGCCTTGTGCGGCGCAACGATCTTTCGCGCGCGCGCGCGGCTGTCATCGGGGATGTGCAGCGTCGGCAGGGGCGGCGGCCCATCGGGCATCCCGACAAAATGTGGCAGGCTCATGTTTGGTGAGTAGAAGTCGTAATTGTCCGACTTGCGCGCCGAGGCGACCATGTTGTCGAGCCCTTCCAGATCCTTGAAGAGCCGCTCCAGCGGTTTCTTGACGACCATGTCCACGGCGTGCGCACCCATGGCTTTCAGTTGCGGTATGAAGCGGGCCATCAGAATGGCATCGCCGAAACCCTGCTCTGGCAACACAAGAATGCGTTTGCCGGTCAGATCCTGACGTTCCCATCGCGGCCACGGCGCGTTGGCGGGCAGAGATACCTCGTCGCCCGAGTAACGCGACTCGAAATCCCGAAATCCATCCGCGTAGTTTTGCAGCATCAGATTGGCCAGAGAGCGCTGCAGCGTGGCGTTGTCAAAGGGCCCGAGCCGCGCCTCGTTCTGATCTATCAGATCCACAGCCTCCTGATTTTTCCAGCACCCGCGATATGCAATCGCAAGATCCCGGATCTTTTCCCAGTTATCAGGGTCCTCGGCGACAAGATCTTCGCGTATTCGCGCAGCCTCCTCGGCCTCCCCAAGATCGCACAGCGCATTGGCCAGGTTGGACCGCGCGTTCTTCTGCGCAGGGTCTTCGCGTAGCGCCCGGCGATGGCAAGCAATTGCCTCGGCAAAATATTTCTGCTTCCGAAGCAATGCGCCGAAATTGGTCCACGCGACTGCATTGCCGGGCGCATGCGACAACACAAGCCGGTAGAGGGCCGCCGCCTCGTCCAGCTCCTCGGCCTTGTGCTTCTCCACAGCAAGCTGAAAAGCTTCCTTAACGGTCCGCGGTTTCGCGGGCTTGGCCGGATCAGCGTCTGGCTTGGCAGAGGATGTTTCGTTCATCTGAGTCTACAGCTTTCATTCTGGCTGGGGTGTTTTCTCCGGTAGCCGTTATAAATTCCTTGCGACGATTTTCCAATCACGCGCAGACGGCTGTTGGGAATCGTCCGAACATCAGGTTATCAGCGAGCCAGATGATGGGAGAACCATGTCGGATACCCAACCCGAGCACAGCCAGGACGCCGCGCGCGACGACCAATACGATCTTGATCCCGAGATCGTAGCTGCTGTTGTCGAATCGGCGCGTGCAGGCGACCGCGTTGCCGTGTTGTCGCTGGTCGAAGATCTGCACGCCGCTGACATCGCTGACCTTCTGGAACAGATCAACACAGAAGCACGCCGCGCGGTGGTCGATCTGGTGTGGACGGAACTCGACAATTCAGTGCTGGCCGAGGTCGAGGAAGGTGTTCGAGACGACCTGCTCGAGATCCTCCAGCCTGCTCAGGTCGCCGAGGCTGTCCGAGAGCTGGACACAGACGATGTTGTCTATCTGGTCGAGGATCTGGACGAGGCCGAACAGCGCGAGGTGCTCGATGCGCTGGAGCCTGCCGAACGTGCCGCCGTCACCCAGTCGCTCACCTATCCCGAAGACAGTGCCGGTCGCCTCATGCAGCGCGAATTGGTCAAGGCGCCGCCATTCTGGACCGTCGGTCAGATGATCGACTATATGCGTGCGTCCGTGGATCTGCCGGAACAGTTCTATGACGTGATCATCGTCGATGCGGCCGCCAAGCCAGTGGGCACCGTGCCCCTGTCGTCGATAATGGGTGCGCGCCGCCCTGAAACGCTTGGCTCGCTGATGCACGAGGAGTTCCGCGTCCTGAAAGCTGTCGAGCCACAAGAGGACGTGGCCTATGCCTTCAACCAGTATCATTTCGTCTCGGCCCCTGTGGTTGATGAGGATGGCCGGCTGGTCGGTGTCATCACCATCGACGACGCCATGGAAGTGCTGGAGGACGAGGCCGAGGAAGATCTCAAACGCCTAGGCGGTGTCGGGGACGAGGAACTGACCGATCAGGTATGGGCAATCACCAAGCGCCGGTTCCCTTGGTTGGCAGTGAACCTTGCAACCTCGATCCTAGCTTCGCTGGTGATCAGCGTGTTCGATCAGGCTCTGGCGCAGATGGTGGCTTTGGCGGTCCTGATGCCCATCGTGGCCAGCATGGGCGGCAATGGCGGGACGCAAAGCCTGACAGTCGCGGTGCGTGCGATCGCGACGCGCGATCTGACTGTTACGAACGCCTGGCGCGTTGTTGTGCGCGAGGCGCTGGTCGGCTTTGGCAATGGCGTCATCTTCGCCGTTGTCATGGGTTTCATTGCATGGGCCTGGTTTGGGGAGCCGCTGCTTGGCGTGGTGATCGGGATGGCGATGGTCGTGAACATGCTGGCCGCCGGGCTTGCCGGGATTCTGATCCCCATCGGGCTGGACAGGGCAGGGGCCGATCCTGCGCTTGCCTCCGGTGCCTTCGTGACGACGGTGACTGACGTGGTCGGCTTCTTCACCTTCCTCGGACTGGCAGTGTTGATCCTGCTCTGACCCTGGCTATGTTGGCAGAAGCGGAGGTTAACGTGCGGCGGTCGACTTTCCGTACAGACGCATGCCATACGCGAGCCATACAGGTGCCATACCAATGCCATACGCTTGCCATACAGTGAAATCCCGGCGCAGACCCGGTTAACGGGCACCGGAAAGAGGATCCATGACCACTGAACTTCCCCGCGATATCGAAGCGACACAGGCCATGCTGGCCGATACGGGCTATGTCTGCGGGAGGGCATTGGCGACCGTGGTGTTCCTGTCGCTGAAGCTTGGACGGCCCCTGTTTCTGGAGGGCGAGGCCGGTGTCGGAAAGACCGAGATTGCGAAGTCACTTGCCTCGGCGCTTGGACGGAGATTGATAAGGCTTCAATGTTATGAAGGGCTTGACTCATCTTCCGCAGTCTATGAATGGAACTACCCGGCGCAGATGATCGAGATCCGGCTTGCCGAAGCTGCAGGCGGCGCCTCGCGCGAAGCTCTGTCGTCCGAACTGTTCTCTGACCGTTTCCTGACCCGCCGTCCCTTGCTGGAAGCGATGGAGCCACAAGCGGGCGGCCCGCCTGTCCTGTTGATCGACGAGCTTGACAGAACAGATGAGCCTTTCGAGGCTTTCCTGTTGGAATCGCTCAGTGATTTTCAGGTAACGATCCCCGAACTTGGCACCATCAAGGCTGCCGAACCACCCATCGTCATCGTCACATCGAACCGCACGCGCGAGGTCCACGATGCGCTGAAACGGCGCTGCCTCTACCATTGGGTCGACTATCCGGATGCCGACCGCGAGCTCGAGATCCTGTCCACGCGCGCGCCCGAGGTCTCTGACACCCTTTCGCGCGAAGTGGTGGCGTTCGTACAGCATCTACGTGGCCAGGATCTCTTCAAACGCCCCGGCGTCGCGGAGACGATAGACTGGGCCAAGTGTCTGGTTTCGTTGGATGCTTTGGAGCTGAACCCGCAGGTCATCACCGATACTTTGGGAGCCTTGCTGAAATATCAGGACGACATCGCGCGGTTTGAAGGGTCCGAGGCCAAGGCCGTATTGGACGAAGTGCGCACGGCCATGGCGGGCGCTGCATAGGTCTGCGGTGAAATTTAACGGCATTGTAAGGGTTCTGCGTTAGGCATGGATAAGGCACAGGACATTGATGCCGTGGCACATGGGCGGCTTGCTCAAAACGTGGTGCACTTCACCCGTGCCTTGCGTGCTGCCGGTTTGCCGGTTGGCACAGGCCATGCGCTGAAGGCGGTCGAGGCGATCGGTGCCGCAGGGTTCGAAGAGCGCGGCGATTTCTACAATGCACTCGCCGCTTGCCTGACGTCGCGCCCCGAACATCGAGTGGTCTTCGATCAGTGCTTTCACATGTTCTGGCGCGACCCGCGCATTCTGGAACGAATGATGAGCTTGATGATCCCCGAGATCCAAGCTCCCGCTTTCGAGCGTGAAAAGAAGGCTGGTGAAAAGCGTGCGGCAGAGGGGTTGAGCGATGGTGCCGATGATCCAGCAGACTTTGCCGACCGTGAGCCAGATGAGATCGAAATCGACGCCAGCCTCAGCTTCTCAGATCAGGAAGTTCTGAACACGCGGGATTTCGACCAGATGTCCGCCAGCGAGATCGCTGCGGCGAAACGGGCGATCAAGCGCCTTTCGCTTCCCGTGCGCCCCATAACATCGCGCCGTACCGCGCCTGCAAACCTCGGATCCTTGCCTGACTGGCGCCGTACCATGCGCGACAGCCTGCGTGGGACACATCCTCCGACATTGGCCCGGCGGGAGCGGCGTGTCCGTTGGCCCGCTTTGGTCGCACTTTGCGATATCTCGGGCTCGATGGCGTCCTATTCGCG
>JBGCFK010000062.1:0-3118 GCA_045106875.1 Paracoccaceae bacterium
GCGAGAGGAGATCAAACGCAAAACCATGCTCAAGCGGCGCTTGCGCCACCAAACTGAAAACGCATAAACTCAATCAAGGATGAGCCAGACCCTCCAATAACGAAACCGCTCTGATGTCCCAAATTATCTGACGACGGACAAACCTCAGCGCGCGGCGTCCGAGAAACCTGCATCTATCTAGACCTTCGCAGCGCCTCGAACGGATGCCCTGTTTTGGCATATGATCAGCCGTAGATCATGAAGAAGGGCTGAGCCGCAGGCCGGATTGCGATCTGATTGATGTTTTTTGCTGGTGAACTGCTCCGATGTTGGACAGATTGGCAGAGGTGCACAAGCGTGGACCGCAGTCGAAACTCTCTCACAGCGCGCTCGCTGTTGTGAAGTTGCCTCGAAAGCCTGGAACTTACGTGAAGAGGATGACTTGGAATGGCCGCACTAGGTCCATGCCCTGTGACTGGAGAAGCATCCTGTTATTGCGGTGATGAATCGATTGTCCGCAGCGATGGCACCAGTTCTCGTCATCAAGCTGTTCTTTTGTCCGAGGTGTCTGGCGGCCTTCCCGGTGCAGCCCTGACTGTCGCGTTGAGCCCCGCGCTTGGCGGAGACGGGGCAGAGGTGGTGTCGGTGATGCTCCGCACGACGATTGAGGCCGCGAGCTTCGAGGATCGCGATCATGTCCTGATCGAGGCGATGCGAGGGGATGGCAGCGCTGACGTGATGGACAAGTTGTCTTACAGCTTCGCAGACGCTGTTTTTGTCAGTGCGACAACTGGTTATCGCATCGACAATGTTGGTGCGGTGCTGGAGTACGACATTGGCGGCGCGGGCTTGGTAGCGCTCAGGATCTCGGCCGGTGACAGGCACGCGGGCGATCTGCTCGAAATCGGGACTGTCGAGGTCACCTCATATCCCACCGAGCCAACAGATGAAGCGAAAGCAATGATGCACAGCCCTGCGCAAAGCACGCAGAGTGATGTCGCGGGCAGTGCTGATCTTCAGGATCTGACAGGTGGAGGGTCGGTCACACTGGCAGAGGCGATTGCCTCGCAGGGTGGGCATTCAGGTCACGGCGCCCATGCAGAAGATGCAGCAAAGGCCGCCGAGCATGATGCGCTTCTGGGTCTGTTCCCGGACGCGGCTGACCCAGGTGTTGCCGTTGCGTTGAATGGCGGCTCTTGGTTCGATCCTGGCACATGGTCAACCGGCGCGGTCCCGGGCGACGGCGTCAATGTCTATATCCCCCTCGGCATCTCGGTGGTTCTGGACGGCGTCTCGGAGGCGCGGCTCGACACCGTGGCGGTCGATGGCGAGCTGCATTTCGCCGTCGATACCAACACAAGGCTGGTGCTCGACAGCCTGCTCACTGGCTCGCAATCCGTGCTGACCATCGGGACCAAGGCGAACCCTGTCCAAAGCAATGTGCGCGCCGAGATCATTATTCATGCCGATGGCGGGCCGGTGACTTCAGTCGCAAACATTGCCGAAGATCCAAGTTTCCTGGGTCATGGCGTTGTCACCCACGGCGTTGTCCGGATCGTTGGCGAGGACAAGGCAGATTTCCTGAAGGCGGCAGTGCATCCCGAGGCAGGCGACAGCGCGCTTGTTTTTGCAGAAGCACCGGAAGGCTGGCGGATTGGCGACAAACTGGTGGTCGCGGCGGCTGCGAACCAGATGAACCAGCGCGCTCAGCAGATTGAGATCTACGAAGACGAGGTCGTCACGATAAAGGCGATCACGGCCAATGTTGACGGGACCTGGACGGTCGAACTCGACCAGGTGCTGCAATACGATCACGCTCCGCCCCAGCACCAGTCGGATGCGGTGCTGCAGATCCCGGTTGCGAACTACACGCGCAATGTCTTCATCGGCAGCGAGACGGAGGCTGACGCTTATCTCGGCAACGGCCTTTCCGTGCCCGTCGAGGAACGTGGCCATGTGATGTTCATGCACAATAGCGATGTCGAGGTGCTGAACGCAGAGTTCTTCGAGCTTGGCCGGACGGACAAGTCGATCCTGATCAAGAAGGCGCTGGATACACTGCGCGACAAGCTGTCTGCCGGCGAGATCCGAGACAGTTTTGTCGATGACGTCGAGGACTTCCTCGCAACCGAGGCGACGCCCAGCGCGCACAATGTTGGCGGGCGCTATGCGCTGCATTTCCACCGCACGGGCACCGATGACCTGGACAATCCCGCGATTGCGGAGGGCAACGCCGTCTGGGGATCGCCCGGCTGGGGTATGGTGCATCACGATGCCAATGTGAACATGTTCTCGAATGCCGTCTTTGGCACGGTCGGGAGCGGCATGGTCGCCGAGGCGGGGAACGAGGCCGGCATCTGGGCAGACAATATCGTCATCCAGACCACGGGTGAGGTGATCACGTTCAACGCAGAATCCAGCGGTTACCCTTTCCACCCCGACTATGTCTCGGACACACTGGACGATACGTTCCGCCAGGGTGAAGCGTTTGCCATGAAGTCGCGTCTTCTCGAGCTCAGCGACAATGTTGCAGCCAGTGCGAACGGGGCGGGGTTCTCCTTCTGGCCGCACGGGGTCTCCGGCCCATCGCATATCAACTCGGGCGTCGACGCCTTTGTGCATGCAAACGGCTTTGACCCGTTTTATGGACAAGATGATGAGGGAGCTGCCAAGGTACCAACCCGCGATTTCTCGGGCAACGAAGTGATCGGCTCGCGCCACGCGCTCAACACCTCGTCCAACAAGACCCCGCACAGACATGACATGGACGTCCTGATCGAGGACCTTCTGGCCTGGAATGTCGATCAGGCAATCATGTCATTCTACCAGCAGAATTACATCATCAAGGACAGCATCTTCATCAAGGGCACCGGCAATGCCGAACAGTTCCAGTTCGGCGGTTTCATCGGTGAGAACGGGTCCGCTACCCATATTCACGATGCAGTCGATTTCAAGCTGATCAACAACTACTGGGAAGGCTGGGACGTTGTCGTTCGCGAACCGATCGAGATCATTACAGGTAACACTGTGGTTGGCTCGACCATCACCGAGCAGACCGGGCCAGACGGGATCTTCCGGGAGGGCTTTACCGCTGACAACGACTCGATTGACTATCTCGACAACGCACCTGGTTGGGAGG